>NZ_JAOQJP010000003.1:0-207770 GCF_025567305.1 Brotomerdimonas butyrica | reverse complement strand
ATTTTAAACAAGATGCATAAAAAACCAATAAACCATAAGCGTGTAGAACGCATCATGCAGGAATGCTGCCTGTTTTCAAAGTCCTGTAAAAAATATATCTGCACAACGGATTCAGATCACGATGAACTGATAGCAGATAACCTGATCGACAGAGACTTTACAGCAGAAGAGCCTGATTCCAAGATGCTCAGCGATACAACAGTGATCACGACCGGGCAGGGAAAACTCTACGTAGCCGGTATTCTGGATCTGTATGGAGATATGCCCGTAGGGATCGCGATGAGCACTCGCAATGATAAAAAGCTTGTAATGGATGCATTTGATGATATGATCATGAGAGGATGCGGAAAGCCCGGCTGTATCATACACTCGGACCGAGGCTCCACCTACTGTGCAACGGAATACAGGCAGCTGATCAGTAAACATGATTTTCTTTGCAGTATGAGCAGAAAAGGAGACTGCTGGGATAATGCTCCGATGGAAAGCTTCTGGGGAAAAATGAAATCGGAATGGCTTTCAGATAAGTATGATACGATCCAGCAGGCGAAGCGGGATGTATATGAATACGTGTGGCATTTCTATCCGAAAGAAAGGCCACATGAAACATTCGGATATTTAACTCCTGACGAGTTCTACAGGCAGGGGAAAAACGAGGTTTGATACTCTACTTTTATGGGTGCACCTCAACTGGTGCAGAAAGGGTTACCAGTAACGGGATGAACACCTTGTGTCCGAGGGTACCCATGATGATTTTTGCGTTGTCGATAAATTCTTCAAGTTCGCTTTCTTTTTCTTCTGTGATATTACCTGGTGTAGGGTCATTGCCGTTTTTTACAACATAGCGTTTAGCTTGAACCGCCAAGCCACAGAAACGATTTTCAAGATAGCTGATTTCAGTTGGACCAAAGGAGTTGTTTGAGGTCGTAAATACAATAGCCTCTGTCCAGTAATCTTTTTCTGGGTTGCGTTTATGCTCTTGCAGGCGATGTAAAATGCCTTCGCCATTTTTTCTTGCGCCTGCCTGTCCGATATATACAACGCTTTCTCCGGTTTCTTCGGTTTTACCGAAAAGGAAATAAACGCCACTTTGTTTAAGGTCATCTCTTTCCTTACATTTATCTAATTCCGTTCTTGGAATTTTATATGCAACACCAGTCCAGTTTGCCAGTGTGCATTTCATACGTCCGTTTGCATCTCCGTCCATAAGGAAGAGATTGATGCTTTTGCCACGTGCCATTGCAAGTGCCTCCTTACTATAATCTTTGCTGTGTCCCTAAAAGAGGTACATTTACTTCCTGTAGGAATTCGTTGCATTCATCGATATCTTTGCCGTAAAAAGCGGTAAATAGATATTTGTATGCTTCATGTTCACGGTCTCCCTTAATAAAGGTCATACCGCCAAGGCTTAAAACCTCTTCCATTTCAGATAAGTCCAGAGATAATCCAACACCCATCGCAACCAAAGGACGCATTGTAAATTTGTGAGTGCCACCCTGGACACGAGAGAAATTCATTTTATCGAGTTTGGTTTTTGTTTCAAAGGTAGTTTCATACCAATGCTCATCGTCCATGCGTTGCTTCATCCACATTGCCGGAGTAACGGCGGTAGCTTGACTGCGTTTGAGTTTCTTTTCAAACTCCTTTGATTTATTGAAAAGTTCGGTGTTTTGAGTGTTTGCCTCAAAGGTTGATTCTTCACGGAAAACACTGTCGGAACGATACATAATGCTTGGAAGTCCATGCATCAATCCGTCTGGCACCAAGCGTACTGAAAAATCAAGGGCGCATTCTGTGAGATGGTTTTTGGCATATTTCGTTAGTGTTTTTTTGCCAAAGGAATTGGTTTGTAAGTACTTAGAATCATTTAAAACAAAATAACCATCAGCGAAATGAAATGCACCTGTATCTAAAGCGGCTTTAAGTAAATCATTTGAGAAGTACAGTTCAAAGGCCTGGATACGAGTAATAGGTCTAAGATGATATTTTGCGGTCGAACCTTTTTTGTTACTCTGAGGTGTTCTTTCGTTGTTTGTGGCATCGGTACTGCAATATTCTTCGGCTTCTTGATATCCTAACTCAAGCATTCTTATTGCAGCAGATTGCTTTGATACAGCAAAAAAATCAGAAACGACATCAATAACATTTGAGGTAACTGACAATTTAGTCAGACCATTGTTGCTACAGAGCAGTTTATAGGTTTCATCAACTTTTTTTCTAAAGGCATTACGAGGCATTAAAATTTTAGGGGCGATAGTCTTTGCCTGCCATTCCATTTTATCCTCGTCAGACCATTGCCCACCGAGAAGGCTTCCGAAGTGCGAAGTGCGATTATTACAACGGAACGCAAATTCAGTACCATTTTCATGGGTGCGTTTAAAGTTGAAATAATTACGATGTCGCCACCAATGAAAACATTCATGGGCTATTGTGTTATTGACTCTTCCAGTGTTTAAAATATCTGCATCTACAAATAGTGTAGGATGGGATACTTCGTATCCGATGTTTTGCTCCGTAGACCAGTCATACACATCTATTATGCCATTGGTAAAGGCGATAGCACCTTGTACGCTACCGTCATAAGAAAGGTATTCCGTATCCACGATATCCAAGGACATCAGTCTTGTTGCAATATCGCGAATAGGGATACATCTCGGAGTGTCTATAGCATCGGCGCATTCGTACTTACGCAGGAAGTCTTCGGCCTCTTTTTCCAAATCTTGAACAAAGTGCATAAATGGATTTTTGGCCATATGAATTCCTCCTGTTAGTCTTTTTTGTTGTTGCCGTAAGGGGCAGTATCTTCAGCTACCTTTGAAAGAGGCGTGCTGTTAATAATATCGGTATAGTTTACAGTAGTTGCAGGACCACGCAAAATGCGATACACCTCAGTTATAAATACGTTGGCGAATTTTGCTCTAATTTCTTCATTGTTTAAAAGAAGAGTATAGAAATCAACATTTTGGTCATAGCCTTCTACTAATGCATCTTGCACGCAGTCATCGTATGTGAATTTGAATTCACTTAAGGTATTATTCTTGGCGCTCTTCTCAAGACGGTCTTTTAGAGCAGGATTTTTCAAAAGCAAGTCGCGGATTTGCATTGCTGCTTTGGTAGTAAAATCCGGTTCATAATCCTTATCATACAGAGCGTTTACCTCGTCGATGATCTGGGAAAGCAGTTTTTTCTGTTCTTCTTCAATGCTTGCAGGCTTTGGTTTCTTGATTTTTACTTCTGGCTTGGCTTCGATTTCATCTCCTTCGTGTTTTTCCATTTGCTTTTGCCTAAAATCACTTACTGTAATTTTGTCTGCTATATCGAAGTTGTTTCCGCCACCGCCAGGATTGAGTTCTTTAATCAAGTAGGAGAGGAAGTTATATCTCTTATGAAATTCGAGATTTTCATAAGCCGTAGCTTGGATTAGGAAACAATATCCCTTTAAGAAGCGGCGAATTGTAATCTTGATTTCCATCTGTTCCAGTTCAGGGTGCTTTGTAATCAGCTTTAATGCACTGTCAAGCAATGCCCACATACGTTGCTTATCTTTGGAAGTACGGTTTTCCTTATACAGATAAGTGTTAAATTCATCAATATCGTCTGCATCCAAAAATTCGTAGGCATCAATTTCGCGGTCAAGGTCACGAATGTCGGACGGCGAAATAGTCTCGAATAAAACAGTATCTTTGTAGTAAGGTTCAAAAGCGGCCTTGATATCATCGTAGCTGTTTTTGAAGTCCAAAACAAAAGTGGTTTTATCATAAGGAGGGCAAATTCTATTCAAGCGAGAGAGCGTCTGTACAGCCTGCACACCACGCAAACGCTTGTCGACATACATTGCCACCAATTTCGGCTGGTCGAACCCGGTTTGATATTTATCGGCAACGATAAGAACCTGGTAGCAACTGCGGTCAAATTCGTATCGCAGTTCTTCTTCCTTAAAGCCATTCATAACAGGTTCGGTGTATTCTATATCGTTCAGCTTTACTTTGCCGGAAAAGGCCACAAGTGCTTTGATTCCGGAATATCCCTTTGCCTGGATGTAATTTTCAAACTCTTGTCTGTATTTAACGGCAGCAGGACGGGAGGAGGTAATTACCATTGCCTTTGCTTTACCACCGAGGCAACCTGCAACATTTGCTCTAAAATGCTCGATGATAATTTCAACCTTTTGTGCAATGTTGGTATCATGCAAATCGATGAATCGAGCCATTTTACGTTTCGCTGCAATGGATTGAAGTTCAGGGTCACCTTCGATAGCCTTATTAATGTGGCAGTAGGTTTTCCAGGTAACATAGTTATCCAGAACATTCAGTATATATCCCTCTTCAATAGCCTGCTTCATGGAGTACAGGTCAAAGGATTCTTTCTTGCCCTCTGCGTTAAGGGTGCCGAAAAGCTGAAGGGTATCCGGTTTAGGAGTAGCAGTAAAAGCAATCATAGAAACATTTTTCTGTTTACCGCTTTTCTGGATTTCCTCAAGCATTTTATCTTCTTCGGTTTTTTCTTCCTCATCTTCTTCGTTGGTCAGCACATTTGTAACTGATTGCATATAAACGCCTTCGGTGGAAGAGTGTGCTTCATCAATCAGTACTGCGAATTTCTTATTCTTAAGGTCGCCGAGCAGATTGTTATTGAGGATATAGTAAAACTTATGGATTGTAGTAACAACAATCTTTGTGTTTCCGCCAAGGGCGATAGCCAGATCTTCTGAATCGCACTTGTCGTCCATAACTTTTACCTGTCCGCTTTTATGCTCGATACCGAGGATAGCCTCTTGAAGTTGGCGGTCAACGATGATACGGTCGGTGATAATCAGAACCGTATCAAATACATTATCATTATTTGCATCATGGACAGTTGCCAGTATATGAGCCAACCAGGAAATGGTTTCAGTTTTTCCGCTTCCTGCAGAATGCTCGATGAGGTAGTTGCAAGATGTATGATTGATAATGACATCATTCATAACACGCTCAACGGCACGAAGCTGATGGAAACGTGGGAAAATCAGAACCTTCGACTTCTTGATTTTTCCAGTGTCAGCATTTCGTGTTTCTTTTTTCTTGATGTAAATAAAACGCTCAATCAAGAACAGGATTTTATCTTTTGTCCAGATATTTTCCCACATATAGGAAACATTCAAGCCATTTTCATTATGAGGATTTCCTTTGCCGAAGTTCTCGCCAATGTTAAATGGATTAAAGAAGGTATCTGTACCTTTGAGTTCGGTTGTAAAATATACTTCATTTAAATCCATAGCAAAGGCAGCGAAAACGCCGACCTTGGTCTTGAAAAGACGGGTAGTGGCATCACGTTCTTCCTTATACTGTTTGATGGCATCTTTATAAGTTTGACCTGATGTGTTGCACTTCAATTCGATGGCAAATATCGCAAACCATTGAGGAACAGAACCAAGTCTACTCGCTCATCGGCTTTGTGATATACCTCTTCCATAACAGAGAAGATATTCTTCTTGTAATTTGCAACAGCCTGTGTATTGATGGTGCTGTCTGGTTTACGATACATCAGTTTTAATGTAACGCCGTTGTCAAATTCGACACCGTGTTTGATTACATCAATCAGACCTCGGCTTTCTTTGTTTATTTCAGAGTTGATGTAATTAATAACCGTTTCTTCTGTGCGGTCCTTATACATACGGCGGAGGTGTTCCATTTCATCGTGCTGTGTGTCCTCAAGGAACTCAAGAAGCATCTCGGTATCCATAGCCAGTCCCGGTTGATATACTGTATTTGGACGGGTACGAAAACCGTTGTCTTCATGCAAGCGTTCCATAATCAGTTTTTGATAGTCTTCTTTTTCTCGAAGTTGGTCTGCTTTGATAGGCATATTATTGAACCTCCTTTACTCGTTTTTTACCAGTAACATATTCATAAATTAAAGCCTCTTTATGTTTTCGCATTGCGTACAACTGGGCAGATTTGATAGATACAGTCGCATCAATATCTGCACATACTCTATCAAGATATTCAATCAAAACCGTCTGTTCTTTAATTGGAGGCAAGGTGACCGGAAGGGTTGCGTACTTATCTGCCCCTATGTTTTGTATCGTTGCTTGGGTAAATACGGTATTCTTCCAGTTTTCATATCCAACACCTAAGGTTGTGTAAAAAAGGAAACGAGGATTGAGTTTATTTCTGTCTGTATTCGCCTTGATAAGATAGCCGGCAAACGCTGCGGGACCGCAATCGGATGTATAGTAAAAAGTTTTACCAACCGTTGCACCGCTTCTTGCAAACAACACATCTCCGTCTTTCAGCATATAGGGTTTGGCCAGATCAGCACGAAGTGAAAGTTTTCCTTCTTCCTTCAAGGTGTTATCTTCTGCTATATCCGTGATTCGGATATAGCGAGGATTTGCATCATCAAAATTATCCCCTGATTCATTGGCACCATATTGTAATGGCGAAGCAAGAGCATATTTAAGCTTTTTTGCATCCCAATGTGCTGGAATTTGTCCGATAGTCATGATACCGCTATCCTTCATAGGAACACTTTTGCCAAGCCCTTTTGTCACGATTTCTGTGATTATTGCTTTACGGTATGCCATCAACTTATCAATTTGTGACTCTAAGTCAGTGATAATACTGTTTAATTGCTCGCAGGAAGTATCCAAAATATTAGCTATCGCTATCTGCTCCCATTCGGGAGGTAGAATGATTTTACATTCTTTCAATATTTTTTGGGATACTGTGTACACTTTGACTGCATACACATTTTTTCTAATCTGAGTTCTCCATGCATCAGTCTGAAACAGATATGCTAAATAGCGGTTATCAGTTTTGGGTGACGAGAAAATGATAGTGTGATATCCAGCGTAAATTATGTCATCAGAATCAACATAAACACAATTGCCACAACCATCTAAATCCTCAGACGTATCAGCAAAAATAAAATCGCCCCGATGCACTCGACTATTGGCACATCCTCGAATATGCCGTTCCTCAACGAAACGAATCAATTCAGGAATTATTGTTGTTCCGGTATTCTCTTTAGAGTGAATTTGACCATAACTTATTACAGCTATGCCTTCATCAACTAAGTCCTCTTTGGTGATTGATAATCCTTTTGAATGGCCAAATACATCCTTAATTCGTTTGGACTCATCCCATCCACAAGGAATCAATCCAACTCCTTCAATTCCACTTTGTTTATAACCTCCCATTATTCCGCCCCCTTTTGCAAGGCTGCGATTTTAGTAGAAAGCGAAGATTCCAATTCCATAAACTGTGCTAACAAATCATCTGCTTTTTCGGGCTCCTGATATTCGTAAAAGTAACGAGTAAAAGGAAACTCAGCACCTAATTTTTCCTTGTTTGTTACACTTACAGCCTTCTTCTCGTCAAACTCGTAGCAGTAAATAGCGTCCGGGATATGAGGGAATACTTCAGCATCCATATAAGCCTTAACATCTTGGTTCAAGCGAATGATTTCTGTATCCTTAGTAGTAGGGTCAATAATGATATGACCTTTTTTGTCCTTTTGAACAACGGCTGTTTTATCGATAACCGACATCTCCATAGCAATTCCACCTAAACGGGAAGGAGACAAACCATCTACATCTGCAAGTGCCTTTTTCAAAGCAATCTCAAATTTTGAAAAGTCGGTATATACAGTGTCTGAGATATGATCGGTCAATGCTTCGATAACGGCGGCAGTAAACTCACGTCCCTTAATCTGCTTCTGATATGCTTTCTCATCGGCATCACTACGAGGATTGGTCTGTTCTAATTCCTCGAATTTTGCCTCATTGAAAATATTAGTATTCGCCGTAAAATAAGCACTATTACGAAGTGCCTCTATGGTATCTGCATTGATAGCACCACTACGCTGAAGTGGCTGGTACACAGACCATTCCTTGTAAAGAAATTCTTCACGGTCAAAAATCTTGCTTTCAATCACACAATCATGCTTGCGTTTTTCGTCCCATATGGTTTTCTTACCAGGAGCAAAATCGGAATACATTTCAGTAATGAGTGTAATCTGCTTCTTGGAAATTTCTCTACGTTTTTTACCGAGAGAGCGTTTCAAAGGAGTCCACATATCGGTAGCATCAATAAACTGAACCTTGCCGTTGCGTTCATCTCTTTTTCCTTTGGAGAGAATGAAGGCATAAATAGCAATGTCAGTGTTGTAAAACAACTGAGAAGGCAGTCCGATGATAGCTTCTACCAAGTCATTTTCAAGAAGGTATCTTCTGATCTGGCTTTCGCCACTGGTTGTGTTTCCAGAGAAAAGAGGAGAGCCATTTGTAATGATAGCTGCACGGCCAACTTTTTTCTGCATTTTTGCAACGGCGTGTTGCATGAAAAGTAACTGCATATCTCCGGTTGCCGGAAGACCTGCAGGGAATCTACCATCTTTTCCTTTTTTATGTTCTTTACGTACAGCTTTTTCAACACCGTCTCCGGCATCTTTGCCGCCCCAGGATTCGCCAAAAGGCGGATTAGCGATGACAAAACGCATATCGGTGTCTTCGAAACAATCCTCTTTCATTGTATCAGCAAAGCGGATATTTTCAGCAGACTGGTTCTTAATCAGCATATCTGCAAGACAGATAGCGTGGGATTCAGGACTATTTTCCTGTCCAAACAGGCGGACATTGGCATCCGGATTCATACGAACAATGAAATCGTGAGCAGTAGCAAGCATACCACCTGTACCACAGGCCATGTCTAATACGGTAACTTCACGACCTTCGCTGAAAATATCACTGCATCCTTCAGCAAGCAGAATGCTTGTCAGAAGACGTATAACTTCACGAGGGGTGTAATGGTCACCAGCAGATGCGTTTTCAGAGAATCTACGGATGATTTCCTCAAACATATAACCCATCTTTAAATTATCAACTTTTTCCGGGTCTAAGTCCAGTTCAGAAAATTTCTTAACAACGCCAAGTAAGCGGTTGTTCTTATCAAGGTTTTTTATCTCCTCCTTAAATTTCAACTCTTCAAAAATTGCCTGCACGTTAGGAGAGAATGATTCAACATAGAAAGTGAGATTCTCTACAATAGCAGGTGCTTCTGTAAGTAATTTTTTCAAATCATATTCGCAGGTGTTGTAGAACTGATAGCCCGATTTCTTGCACAATAACTGTGCAGGTGCTTTTGGGTTTTTCTTATATGTGTCTAAAACTGCGGTTTTCGTTGCTGCCAAGGCACATTCAAGGCGACGAAGGATAGTCATCGGAATGATAACATCCTTATACTTGTCAGGCTTGTAAGGTCCTCTTAATGTATTTGCAATAGAAAATACCATTGCTATTTCTTTGGACGCATCAATAGTCTTATCGTCCATCATAACTTCTGTAATTTTAGCTTTAGCCATAATATCTGGTTCCTCCGGATTAATATTCATTAATATCGATACCAGCCTGTAGCAGTCGTTTATATCTTTCGTTTGAAATAATAACCGCCATAGGCTTACCGTTTTTCAGGACAAATCCTGCTTTGTCCTCTTCTGATATGGTGGTAATAATTCGTGAAGACTGACCACGAAGGAAATCTGACATATTGTAATGCTCCATTGGAGTAATGCTTTTCTTTGTTTCAGACATTGTTTGCCCTCCTTACACTTATCACTATTTTATAGTATGGCATAAAGTAATTACATTTACAATGACATTTGTGTAAACATTTATATGTATAATTTAGATTATCTATAGAATTGCAAAAATTTTCGTAACTTGACGAGTTACGATTTGACACCTACAAGTCCCTAAATCCCTGTCTTCTGCATTTCGTAAAACATGGAAATGTATGGTAGACAGGGATTTTTTGCGTGTTTTACTTGTAACTCGCCGAGATTCGGGTTTTCCGAGTCTTACAGATAAAATTAAAGTGTCGGAAGGCAATAGCCACGATAAATAACAATTATTCCAATGCCCGAAGTGGTCGACCTTAAGGCGGCGGATACATCAAGAGTTTGTTCACGGTATAGCCGTGGACTGACCAAAGATGTACCCACCGTGCTTTGTTATGCCCATTTTCGGTATCAGAGTCGGCGTACATCGCCTCGTCGGCTCTTTTTGTATCCCTGCCGCCAGCCTTTCGGGCGAAAAAGAAAGGCAGGGATTTCAAATGAGGAAATTCAAAACAGCGGAAGAAAACCGTACAAATTACATCTATTACTTCAATGACGGCAGCAAGTGTGTCATCACTCCGGGAGAAGACGGAGAAAACACTACCATCATCGCACAGCTTCATGCGATGGATGATGAACAGGTCGATGCTGACCGCCGTGAGGAGTATCACTGCCCGGTTCATTATCAGGCTTACTCCAATGGCGAAGGTGAAGATGCGGATGACCGCAACCCTTACTTATGCGACACAGCTGCAGACCCACTGGAGCAGATGCTTGCCTCTATCAATGAGCAGGAGCATTCGGAGAAGGTGGACAAGCTCAAGGTAGCACTCACAACTTTGACCGACCTTCAGAAGAACACCGTTTACAAGAAATTCTACCGCAACATGTCCAACGTGGATATTGCAGCGGAAGAAGGTGTATCTGAGGCGGCTATCCGTAACCGCCTGAAAAAGATTTTCGCAAACCTTGCGAAAAAAATCTAAGAGATGAGGGTTCGATTCCCCCGCTTCTTTCGCATATGGACAGAGGGATACAACAAAAGACCCTCGGAAAGGAGCCAATGCAATGAAACACAAAGTATGTATCAACGTTGCAAACCCCGGCGGTACACCGACCCCGGTAGTAAGAAGCGGTACGGTGCAGATTCGAAAGCGTCTGCTCGACTTCCTCTTTGGGCAGCAGGTCAATGTCCTTGTCCTGTCCCCTGGCGACTCGGTGCAGACTGTCGGGATCCGAGAACTTAAGGAAGGAGGTAAGGACCGTGACTAACAATCAGAAGTACAATTTATTTCTTGATGCGGTGAGAATCATCCGCTCTCTGGCTGATGTGTTCGAGGCAATCGCAGATACCTACAAAGATGCAACTGTAGTAGAAGCCGATGCCAAGGTCATTGATGCACAGGAAGTAAAGGAACTCCCCGCTGAGAAGGAAGTAACCCTGGAAGATGTCCGTGCCGTTCTGGGTCAGAAGAGTCAGGCGGGTATGACTGCCGAGGTGAGAGAACTCATCAGAAAATACGGTGGCACCAGACTGTCAGATATTGACCCGGAACAGTATAAGGCACTTCTCGCAGAAGCGGAGGTGCTTGGAAATGAGTAAACACGCTTTCCTTTCTCCTTCCGGTTCACACCGCTGGCTGAACTGTACACCAAGTGCGATGCTCGAATCCGAGTTTCCGGGTGGCAGCAGTTCAGCCGCCGAAGAAGGAACCGCAGCCCACGCCTTTTGCGAACACAAGTTAAAGAAAGCACTCCGCAGAAGAAGCAAAAGACCTGTCTCCGATTACGATAGTGACGAGATGCAGGAGTACACCGATAGTTATGTGGATTATGTGTTGGAGCAGCTTGAAGTCGCAAAGCAGACCTGTAAAGATTCGATGGTGTTGATTGAGCAGAAAGTAGACTTTTCGGAATATGTCCCGGATGGCTATGGCACTGCAGACTGCATCATCGTATCGGACGATACCATGCAGATTATTGATTTTAAGTACGGGCTGGGAGTTTTGGTGAATGCCGAGCAGAATACGCAGCTGATGTGTTATTCCATCGGTGCGCTGAACCTCTTTGACAGCCTGTATGACATCAAGGGAGTCACGATGCACATCTTTCAGCCTCGCAGGGAGAATGTTCAGAGTTGGACTATCCCGGTAGATGAACTAAAAGCATGGGCAGAAAACGAACTGAAGCCGAAGGCACAGATGGCATTAAACGGCGAGGGTGAATATCACCCCGGCGAATGGTGTCAGTTCTGTAAGGCAGCAGTCCGATGCAGAGCAAGGGCTGAAGAAAAACTTCGTCTTGCACAGCAGGAGTTCAAAATGCCGCCGCTTCTTACGGATGCTGAAATTGAAGAAGTGCTGACCATCCTTCCTGACCTTACTAAGTGGGCAGACGGTATCCTGGCTTATGCCACCGATGCAGCAGTCAACCACGGCAAGGAGTGGAACGGATTCAAGGTTGTCGAAGGTAGATCCGTCCGCAAGTACAAGGATGAAGAACTGGTCGCACAGGCAGCCAAAGACCACGGCTATACCGATATCTATCGTCAGAGCCTTATCACTATGACGGAGATGCAGAAGCTGATGGGCAAGAAACAATTTGACCAGATCCTGGGTGACCTCATTGTGAAACCACAGGGTAAGCCGACCTTAGTTCCGGTAACGGACAAGCGTCCGGCAATGAACGTAACAAACGCCAATAACGAATTTAAACAGGAGGATTAATATCATGGCTATTTCTAAGACAAAAGTTATCACAGGTGTAAACACTCATCTCTCTTATTTCCATGGCTGGGAGCCTACCAGCATCAACAACGGACCTGAGAGATACTCCGTTTCCGTACTTATCCCTAAGTCTGACACTGAAACGGTGAAGGCTATCGATGCCGCAATCGAAGAGGGGGTTGCCAAGTTCGGCGGCAAGAAGCCTAACAAGGCCGCAATCAAGCTTCCTTTGCGTGACGGAGATACCGAGCGTGATGATGAGGCCTATAAGGGTCACTCCTTCATCAATGCCAACAGCACGACTCCGCCTCAGATTGTGGACAAGTATGTGAAGCCTATCCTTGACCGCAACGAAGTATACTCCGGCTGTTATGCTCGTGTGTCTCTGAACTTCTATGCGTTCAACAGTAACGGCAACAAGGGCGTGGCATGCGGCTTGGGCAACATCCAGAAGATCCGTGACGGTGAAAGCCTTGGCGGCAGAAGCTCTGCAACTGACGATTTCAGCACTGTGGCTGATGACGATTTCCTTTCCTAAACATATAAACCCGGCGGGCGGTGGTGCTGCCACCGTCTGCCCACATTGAATAACGAGGTGAACGTAATGAACGAAGTATATGAATTTATGAAACAAGTCGATGTGATAGTCCTTTTCTGCCTGATCTACGGTCTTGCCATCAATGGTATCGTATGGGCAGTGTGCGAAATTTTCAGCTTTGTGGTCAAGAAGGCAAGAGCTTTTATTACAAAACACAAAGAGAAAAAGGCTGTACAGAAGGATGATATGACGGAGTAAACATGACGGGCGGCGGAGGATATTCTTCCGCCGCTTTTGTCGTAGAAAGGAGCAGCTATGCAGCATTTAAGCATTGATATTGAAACCTACTCCAGTGTGAATCTGCAGAAAGCTGGAGTTTATAAATATGCCGAGAGTCCTGACTTCGATATCCTTCTGTTCGGTTACAGTGTGGATGGCGGAGCAGTCCAGGTCATAGACCTTGCCTGCGGAGAGAAGATTCCTACGGAGATTGTGGATGCCTTGTCGGACGAATCGGTTATCAAGTGGGCATTCAACGCACAGTTTGAGCGTGTATGCCTGTCGAATTATCTTGATACCTGGCTTTCTCCTGACAGCTGGCACTGCACGATGGTGTGGTCGGCGACACTCGGTCTGCCATTGTCCCTGGAAGGGGTGGGGGCAGTTTTGGGACTGGAGAAGCAGAAACTGACCGAGGGAAAAAATCTCATCAAATACTTCTGTGTTCCCTGCGCCCCTACCAAGACCAATGGCGGCAGAACCAGAAATCTTCCACAACCTGGATCACTCGAAGAACGGTGCTTAAGTGGCTCACTTTCAAATGAACACATGTGGCTCAAAATCAAACGAGCGCGTGGCTCACTTTCTAGTTGACATTCATATGTTCTCAACGGAAGTTGCCTGCGAAGCTCGGATGACCGAGGCAATGTTGAGCTGTAGCTGTGCCTGATAGCTACTTTTGTCTCCAAGCATCTGGTTGATTGCCTTGACGACAGAATCCTGAAGGACCAGCTCGTTGATGGTTCTGGCGTGGCATTCCAGTCCAGTGGATTCCAGCCTGTTGATGCAGCGCCAGACGATAGATTTAACTCCACGATTGTTCCAGTGGAGCCTTCGGAACATTTCGCCGCATTCACCGCAGATGACAATTTGTGAGAAGCAGTGGTTGCAGCTGTAGCTTCGTTTCTTGCCGTTGGCACTGGTTTTGACTACTCGCCTGCGAACCAACTCTTCTTGAACCTGTAAGTAAATGTCTTTCGGGATAATAGCTTCGTGGTTACCTTCTACATAGTACTGAGGGACGAGACCGTTGCTCTTGACTCTGGTTTTGTTCAGAAAGTCTGTTGTGTAGGTTTTCTGGAGCAGGGCAGTCCTGAAGGACCCATGCTTTGATAATTCATTATCCAGTTTCCCAGTGTCGAACGATTTACGCCCTTTGCTTTTGCAAAAGAGTTCATACTGCGTGATCCATCAAGGAATTCCTCTACTAATTTGATTTTTTCTGTTTTACTGTATTTTGATTTCCTCGTCATCGAAAATCCCCCTCCTTAAAGCTTACTGTTTTTTTATTTTATCTGTCTACTTTAAGGGGAGCATATCATCGCCGATGTATTTCTCGTTGCGAAGAATCTTGTTGATGGTGCTGGTATGCCATCGAGGTTTTCCGGCGCCGGTAAGAATACCATCCGCTTCAAGTCCTGCAGCAATCTTGTCCATGCTGTAGCCTTCAAGGTACTCTCGGTATATTCTCTTTACAACTTCAGCCTGTTCTGGGTCAATGACGAGATTGCCTTCTTCATCTTTGGTGTAGCCAAGGAAGCGGTTGTGGTTTACCTGTACCTGACCATTCTGGTAGCGGAACTGGAGACCAAGCTTTACATTCTGACTTAAGGATTGTGATTCCTGCTGGGCCAGAGATGCCATGATAGTGATAAGAACTTCGCCCTTAGCATCCTTTGATCTGCTCCGGCGCGGTGCAGCCGTTTTTATATGACTCGTAAAGCACTGCTATTTCAGAAGCTGCTTCAAGTCTTCTTCAGGCGTTGTTATCGGAGCGATGCTGAAATTCTCCACGAGATAGTTCAGCACATCAGGTGAAATAAACGCCGGCAGTGTAGGACCGAGGCGGATATCCCTGATGCCAAGGTGAAGCAGTGTCAGCAGTATACATACAGCTTTCTGCTCATACCAGGAAAGCACCATGGAAAGCGGCAGGTCGTTCACTCCGCAGCCGAATGCATCGGCAAGTGCAGCGGCTATTTGAATAGCACTGTAAGCATCGTTGCACTGGCCTATATCCATCAGACGAGGCAGCCCGCCGATCTCGCCGAGATCAAGGTCATTGAAGCGGTATTTGCCGCAGGCTAGGGTCAGTACTACTGTGTCGGAAGGCGTCTGCTTAACAAATTCCGTGTAGTAGTTGCGACCGGGACGTGCCCCGTCGCATCCGGCAACCAGGAAGAAGTGCCTGATCATTCCAGCCTTCACTGCCTCGATGATCTTGTCTGCCGCACCAAGTATCGTACCATGTGCGAAGCCGGTCATGACCGTGCTGCCGCCATTGATGCCTGTAAACGCTTTGTCCTCGGAATAACCGCCCAGCTCCAAAGCCTTCTCGATGACCGGAGTGAAATCCTTGTCCTCGCCGATATGAGTCATTTCGGGATAGGATACCAGTGCCGTGGTGAACACGCGGTCTGCGTAGCTTGCCTTAGGCGGCATAAGACAGTTGGTGGTGAACAGGATCGGTGCAGGAAGTTCTGTAAATTCTTTTTGCTGATTTTGCCAGGCGGTGCCGAAGTTACCCTTGAGATGCGGATATTTCTTCAGTTCAGGATAGCCATGTGCAGGGAGCATCTCGCTGTGTGTGTAGATATTGACACCCTTGCCATTGGTCTGCTCCAAAAGCAGCTTCAGATCATGCAGGTCATGACCTGAAATAACGATGAATGGTCCTTTTTCCACGGTCAGAGGAACGGTAACAGGCGCAGGCGTACCGTAGCTTTCGGTATTTGCCTTGTCAAGGAGAGCCATACATTTGAGGTTTTTCTCGCCGACCTCCATAACGATCGGCAGCAGCTCGTCCATGCCCCAGTCTTCACCTATGGCAAAGAGTGCTTTTGCAAAGAAGCGGTTTACTTCTTCATCGGTATATCCCAGTACCATGGCATGATGTGCATAAGCTGCCATACCGCGTATGCCGAAGAGGATGAGTGACTTGAGACTGCGAATATCCTCCTGTGCATTCCAGACCTTTTCCATATCATAATCATCGGTCCGTCCGCATGTGGAGGAACATACAGCACAGCCGGGCAGAAGGCTTGCCTTTTCCTCATGTACCCTTTCGATAAGCCCGCACAGTGTTTTTTCGTTAAAGCTTACATTTGTGACAGTTGTAAACAACCCCTCGATTATCAGCTGCCATGTGCCTTCATTCACTTCCGGGGCGTTATCAAGCGCATGCGCCAGCCCGACCAGTGCTCCCGTAAGCTGGTCCTGCAGCTTCGCAACATCAGACGTTTTGCCGCAAACACCCGCTCGTCCTGTACAGCCGGTGCATCCTGCCGTTTGTTCACACTGAAAACAAAACATTTTATTATCCATTTTAAATCCTCGCTTTCTTTGATTTTGATCAAGCGCTTTACGTTCATGCAAATGCTCACGATCTGTCGCAGAATAGATTTCCCGCTCTGTGTATAACAGTGTCTTCTTGATTTGCTGTTTTGATTATAGTATGATAAATTCAACGATTCGGTTGAATTTTCAACGAAAGAGGATTTTTATGAAAGATTTTTTACATGTTATACGATCATCTCAGCTTTTTTCGGGCATTTCCGAAAATGAACTTGCGATCATGCTTTCCTGTCTTGATACGAAAAAAGAGAGCTTCCCGAAAGATGCGTTTTTGCTGCGTGTCGGTGACACGGCAGAGTCGATAGGTCTTGTGCTGTCGGGTAGTGTTCTGATCATACAGGAGGATATCTGGGGCAACCGCAATATCCTTTTAAAGGCGGGGCCGGGGCAGAGCTTTGCCGCCGCCTATGCCTGTGCGCCCGGTTCGGTGCTGAATGTGAGCGTGGTAGCCGAAACACCTGTTACGGTTATGTTTTTGAATGTAAAGCGCATACTGAATGTGTGTTCGTCCGTCTGTGCGCACCACAGCCGGATCATCCGCAACCTGCTCGGAGAGCTTGCCGAGAAAAACCTGCGTTTCAGTGAAAAGCTCATACATGTGGGACAACGCACTACGCGTGCAAAACTCATGTCGTATTTTTCCGCCGAAGCGCAGCGGATCGGGAAATATGAATTTGACATTCCTTTTTCAAGGCAGCAGCTTGCAGATTACCTTGGGGTAGAGCGCAGCGGCTTGTCACTGGAACTCGGAAAAATGAAAAAAGACGGACTGCTGGATTTTTACAAAAGCCACTTCATCTTGAAAGTGTGACGTCAGTATAAAAATATTTCTTTCATATGCCGGAGAATTGATTCGTAAAATCTTCACGTCCGGTTTCATCAGCAGGGGCTGTACGGATATAGATGTTATCCATCATCCAGCGAAGTACCGGATTTGCAGAAAAGCCGGCGTCTTGAGACGCCGGCCCAGCAGTATCTTATCTGCAGCCTTTGGAAAAGCGCAAGCTTTTAAAGTTTGTTATGATCGATGCAGATCCCGGAATATTATCTCCAGTTGAATGTTACGATGCCGTAGATATAGATCACAGCGATCAGGATAGGAACGACATATTTGAAGACCGGCTTCTGCCATGACTTGACTTTCAGGCCTGTACCGGCATTTGCTTCTTTGATGAAACCGTCCCATCCCCATCCGAACTTGCTGCAGCAGAACAGTGCGAGAACAAGCGTACCGAGAGGGAGAATGTTGGTGGATACTACGAAGTCCCAGAAATCCAGCCATGTCGTGCCTTCTGAAAACGGCTGGAAGTGGATCAGGTTGAATCCGAGAGCCGTCGTCAGTGCAAGCAGGAAGACGCCGATACCGCAGATCAGGCTCCCCTTTGGACGTGACCATCCTGTGAGTTCACGGATCATAGCAAGTATATTCTCGCAGACGCCGAGTACTGTAGACATTGCAGCGAATATCATGAACAGGAAGAACAGTGTGCCCCACAGACGTCCGCCTGCCATATTGTTGAATACAGTAGCCATCGTATCGAACAGGAGACTTGGCCCTGCTGTGACTTCAAGATCGTAAGTAAAGCATGCAGGGAAGATGATGATCCCTGCCAGTACAGCAACGAGAGTGTCCAGTGCGATAACATTGAGCGCTTCTCCCATCAGAGAACGTTCCTTTCCTATATAGCTTCCAAAGATAGCCATACCGCCCATACCTACAGAAAGCGTGAAGAACGCCTGGTTCATCGCGCCGACCACCACAGAGCCGTTGATTTTAGAAAAATCCGGCTTCAGGTAGAAGAGCATGCCCTTTCCTGCTCCGTCTAAAATGAGACTGTGTACTGCCAGTATGATCATCAGGATCAGCAGTGAAGTCATCATGATCTTTGTGATACGCTCCAGGCCGCCCTGCAGGTGAAATGAAAGGATCACGAATGCTACTGCGACGGTGACAAAAAGAAAAGTCACGTTGACCGTCGGATCTGATATCATGGATACAAACCCGAGAGACTGATTCTGTCCGATCACGAATTTATAGAAATAGTATATGAGCCATCCGCATACCACGGTGTAGAACGCCATGAGAGCGATGTTGCCGACAAGGCAGAACCAGCCGAAAATGTCCCATTTCTGTCCCGGCTTTTCCAGCTTGCGGTACATGTATAGCGGGCTTGTCTGAGCAGCTCTTCCGATAGAAAATTCCATTGTCAGTGCAGGTATGCCAAGGATGATAAGGCACAGAAGATAGACGAGCATGAAGCTGCCGCCGCCGTTCTGTCCGCACATCCACGGGAATTTCCATACATTTCCGCAGCCTATCGCACAGCCTGCAGATAACATAATGAAGCCCATACGGCTTCCCAGTTGTTCACGTTTCATTATAAATAATCCTCCTCCAAAATGTTTCCTGTATTAGAAACATTTTCAAAACGTATAAGTACATTACCAGAATAATGGAAATCACACGATTTGTAAAATTGATGATTTCGTGATATACTAACGAAAAAATCGTTCATATATTGTAGAAAGGAGATGGAACAATGGATACGAATGTGCTGAAAACGTTTATTTCGGTATGCGAGTACTCCGGCTTTTCCGCAGCGGCCAAAAAGCTGGGTTACACACAGTCGACGGTTTCTTCCCAGATAAGGCAGCTGGAGAGAGAACTTGATACCGTACTGTTCGACCGTTTTTATCATAAGATAGTGCTTACCGAGGATGGAGTTACAGCATTGAAGTATGCCAGAAATATCCTGGAATCACAGAAAAAGATGATAGAAGAGATAAAGCAGCCGGAGAGGATCGAAGGGACGATACGGCTCGCCATGTCCAGCTCTGTGTGCAGCAGATATTTCGTGGATGACTTTCTGCGGTTCAGGGAGCAGTTTCCTGATGTATGCCTGATAGTTTCGGAGAATGTGCCGGGGAATATGTTCGATATGCTGCAGAAAAACGAAGTCGATCTTGTTTTCACGCTGGACAGCCATATATACAATTCCGAATACATCATCTGTGCGGAACGTGAGGAGTCCGTGCATTTTATCACAGCTGCAGACCATCCGATACTGCGTCAGGAGAACATACTGCTGAACACGCTGCGTTCAGAAGAATTCGTTCTCACTGAGAGCGACATGAGCTACTGCAAGCTGCTCAATCAGGAGCTTGCGGCTCAGTCGATAGAGATACGACCGGTCCTCGAGATCGGAAACCCGCTTCAGATATGCGATATCGTTCAGAACAGCAGACTCATTTCTTTCCTTCCCGATTTCATCTTTCAGGATCATGTTGATTCCGGCAGCCTGAAAACGCTGGATGTCGATGACTGTTACGTAAAAGTGTGGACACAGCTTCTGATCCACAGGAACAAGTGGAGATCTCCGGCGATGGAAGCATTTATAGATTTTTATAAAAAAGTAATGCAGAGGTAGCCCTGCATTACTTTCCTTAACTATATGTTATTATTTTTCCCGGATCTTTTTTATGAAATACTCGTGGATCCTCGTGTCGTCTGACATTTCCGGATGGAAAGACAGACCGATCTGGTTTTTGTATTCGACTGCGACGATATTGCCGTCGACTCTGGAAAGGATGTCCACGTTGTCGCCTGCTGAGGTGATGAACGGCGCGCGGATGAATACCATTGGAAAATCTTTGATATCGCCTGCATTTGCGACAGTGGTGAAGCTTCCTAGCTGTCTGCCGTACGCATTTCTCCTGACTGTGACGGGAAGCGTGGCCAGGTGACGAGTGTCATCGTTTTCCAGCTGCCCGGCGAGAAGTATGAGTCCCGCACATGTCGCAAGAGTGGGAAGACCGTATTTTATCATTTCCTGAAGCGGTCCGAACATATCAAGCTCTTTCAGCAGCTTGCCCTGCACTGTGCTTTCACCACCGGGCAGCACCAGTCCGTCGATGCCGGACAGATCGGATCGCTGTCTCAGTTCGACGCACGATACGCCGAGCTTTTCCAGCATATGTATATGTTCTATAAAAGCGCCCTGAACGGCGAGAACGCCTATCTGCATGACTATTTACCTCTTTCTTCCATGATGAGCTGGATCTCATCGGCATTGATACCGACCATCGCTTCTCCCAGGTCTTCGGAGAGTGAAGCGATGAGCTTTGAGTCCTGATAATTCGTAACAGCCTGGACGATCGCTGCCGCGCGCTTTGCAGGATCGCCGGACTTGAATATGCCGGAGCCTACGAATACACCCTCTGCGCCGAGCTGCATCATGAGCGCCGCATCCGCAGGAGTTGCGACACCGCCTGCAGCGAAATTAACTACCGGGAGCTTGCCGTTGTCGTGTACATACTGTACCAGCTCGTAAGGGACCTGCAGCTGCTTTGCTTCTTCAAACAGCTCGTCATTTCTCATAGAAGTGATCCTTCTGATCTGTGCATTCATTTTCCTGATGTGGCGGACAGCCTGAACGACATCACCGGTACCAGGTTCGCCTTTTGTTCTTATCATCGCAGCGCCCTCACTGATCCTTCTCAGCGCTTCGCCGAGATCTCTCGCACCGCAGACGAACGGGACTTTGAACTGAGTCTTGTCGATATGATATACGTCATCGGCCGGAGAGAGCACTTCGGATTCATCTATGTAGTCTATCTCGATGGCCTCGAGTATCTGAGCCTCTACGAAGTGTCCGATACGGCATTTTGCCATTACAGGGATGCTGACTGCCTCCTGTATACCTTTTATCATTTTCGGATCGCTCATCCTGGATACACCGCCGGCGGCGCGGATATCCGCAGGGATACGCTCGAGTGCCATTACAGCGCATGCACCGGCTGCTTCTGCGATCTTTGCCTGCTCCGGAGTAGTGACATCCATGATCACTCCGCCTTTGAGCATCTGTGCGAGTCCTTTATTCAATTCGTACTGAGTTTTCTGAGTTTTATCCATTTCTTAATACCTCCTTGTGTTTTGCGTAATGAAATCATATAATGGATCTGGTTATAAAAAAACACTCAAATAGAGATTAAAAAACATGCCAGAGACAGGGGAAGATCGTGCTTACATATGATTTTGAAAATGTAGAGGGACCACTCTACAATTACGTTTACAGATGTATAAAAAAGGACATAATTTCAGGAGTCCTGGCGCCGGGCGAGAAGCTTCCGTCGAAGCGGTCGTTCGCACGCAATAACGGGATCAGTACCATTACGATACAGAATGCATATGACCAGCTGATAAGCGAGGGGTATGTGTATACCATCCCCAAGACAGGCTACTATGTGGCAGATATAGAGGGGATGGCGGCGGTATCGGCGAAGGCGGATGTATCATATGATATACGCATACCGGAGAACGATGGTGATTACATATATGACCTGTCCGACAATGGCATGAATCCGGCGAACTTTCCGCTTTCCGTGTGGGCAAGGGTGTCAAGAGATGTCATTGCGAACCGTGAGAGGGAGCTGATGCAGATCGCTCCGGCCGGAGGAGTAAAGCTTCTCAGAGAAGCTATCGCAGAGCATCTGCAGTCTTTTCGCGGCATGCTGGTGGATCCGGATCAGATCGTCATCGGGGCAGGTACCGAGTATCTGTACGGTGTGCTCATCCAGCTGCTGGGAAAAGATCGCATATACGCGATAGAAAATCCGGGCTACAACAAGCTCGTGCATATTTATGGAAAACACGACATTACCTGCCGTTTTGCGTGGATCGATGGATGCGGAGTGACGGTCCAGGGGCTCAGGGCTTCGGAAGCAGATGTAGCGCATATATCCCCGAATCACCATTTTCCGACCGGGATCACGATGCCGGCGAGCAGGAGATACGAGTTGCTGTCATGGGCGAACGAGAGCGAGGGCAGATATATCATAGAAGACGATTACGACAGTGAATTCAGAGTCGGAGGGAGGCCGATCCCCACGTTGTTTTCGATAGACGGGTGCGAGAAGGTGATCTATATGAATACTTTTTCAAAGTCTCTGGCACCGACGATCCGAATAAGCTACATGGTGCTTCCGGTGCATCTGGCGAACCGGTTCTACGAGACACTGTCGTTTTATGCATGCACGGTCTCGAATTTTGAGCAGTACATCCTGGCGCAGTTCATGAAGCAGGGGCATTTTGAGAAACACATCAACAGGATGAGGCTTTTTTACGGGCGTAAAAGGGCACGCGTGCTGGAGATCATAAAGAACACATTCACGGCCGGCATGTACAGGATAATCGAGAACGACTCGGGACTGCACTTTATATTTGAGATAAATACAGGGCTTCCTGATGGCGTCATCAAGGAACGTCTGAAGAAAAGAGGGCTGAAGATTTCTGCGGTGAGCGATTACGAGATGCTCGGAAAAGACGGCATTGAGCATCAGTTCATATTCAACTATTCGAACATAGATGCTGACAGGATCGAAGGGGCACTGAGAGTTTTCAGGGAGGAAACGGAGGTTTGAAATGGAAAAGAAAGTGTTGAAGGAACCGATCTTCATAGAAGAGATCGTAGATATCATCAGAAGCGGCAGCAGCGGTGAAGCGATAAAAGAGCAGCTGCGAAGCTACCATGCGAATGATATAGCGCAGAGTATGATGCTGCTGACAGCAGAGGAACGCGACAGCCTGTACGAGCTCATGGGAGCAGAGTGGATCGCGGAGATCATATCATATATGGATGATCCGGAGAGCTATGCGGAGGAGCTTGGCATCGAGAGGCTGGCGGCCGTCATCAATGAGATGGATTCCGATGATGCGGTAGACCTTCTGGAGCATATAGATGATGATGTAAAGGCGCAGCTGGCGCCTGTCCTGAGGGAGGATATCAAGGCGGACATACGCCTGATACATTCGTATGCCGAAGATCAGATCGGCAGTCTGATGACGACTAACTATATATGCATATCCGAAAATCTGGATATCCGCCGGGCCATGCACGAACTGGTGAAGCAGGCGGGCGAGCATGACAACATCTCTACTATATATGTCGTTGATGAAAACGGCATTTTTGTCGGCGCTGTCGACCTGAAAGATCTGATAATAGCGAGAGCAGGTGATGATCTGGATGCACTCATAAGCTTTTCGTACCCGTATCTGTCTGCCGGGAAGAAGATCTCTGACTGCATCGAGCTCATCAAGGACTATGCGGAGGATTCGCTGCCGGTGGTGGATGAGCAGAAAAAGCTGATCGGTATCCTGACGGCTCAGGATATCATCGAAGCTGTGGACGATGAAATGGGAGAGGATTATGCAAAGCTTGCAGGTCTGACAGCGGAAGAGGATCTCAAAGAGACGATGAAAGAAAGCATGAAGAAAAGGCTTCCGTGGCTGGTCGTGCTGCTCTTTCTCGGTATGGTCGTGTCCTCGGTGGTCGGAGCTTTCGAGGGTGTAGTCGCAGTGCTTCCGGTCGTGATATGCTTCCAGTCACTGATACTGGATATGGCCGGAAATGTAGGCACGCAGTCGCTGGCAGTAACTATCAGAGTGCTTATGGATGAAAAGCTGGGCAGAAGAGAAAAGCTCGGGCTGATATGGAAAGAGATCAGGGTCGGTTTCGGCAACGGTCTGCTGCTCGGCATCATGACTGTGGCATTTCTGGGGATCTATATAGATCTGTTCAAAGGCTATGGTGCAGGACATGCGTTCCTGATAGCGGGATGTGTCGGTGTGTCTCTGCTGGTCGCCATGGTGATCTCGAGTCTGGTAGGTACTCTGGTGCCGCTGTTTTTCCATAAGATCAAAGTCGATCCGGCGGTAGCGTCGGGCCCGCTGATCACTACTGTGAACGATCTGGTTGCGGTAGTGACATATTACGGTCTCGCCTGGCTGCTGCTGATACAGATCATGCATATCGTGTAAAGTCCTGCGCAGCTTTATATGTGCTGTGCACAGATGAAGAGCAGGATAAGATCAAGGGGGCTGTCGAGGAGTACGGCGTGCCGCAGGAAATGCGAGAAAAGAGATAGAAGAGAAAACGGGAAAACCTGTCATATCATCAGAGAATGCGGAATCTATGCTAATGGGGTCTGTTGTTACAGAAATGATAGAAAAGCTCTCCGATGACAAGTAACTTGAGACCTTGCGAAAAGGATATTAAAAACTGCCCGTAATAAAGATGGACGATTACCTAATGAGAATTGACTGAAGAACGAATGTTCGATGGTGTTTATGATATAATTTAGTACGAAGAGGGGTGATTGATTTGACCACTAATCAAATTGAAAAATACAGCGAAGCTATATTTGAAAACATAAAACATGTGAATGAATTCGGACAGGAATTTTGGTATGCCAGAGAATTGCAAAGCATCTTGGAATATTCACAGTGGAGGCGATTCAAAGAGGTTATTCTTAAGGCACAAGAAGCTTGTAAAAACAGCAATAATCTTGTTGAAGAACATTTTGCCGATGTTGGCAAAATGATAGTAATTGGCAATGGTGAAGAGAGAAATTGAAGATTATGATCTATTAAGTGAAAATCAGAAAAGGAGGTTTTATGCACAATATTTACAGCATAACATTCAGCCCAACGGGGCAGAGCAGAAAAATTTCATATCAGATAGCTGAGGTACTGAGTGGTGATAAACAGTGCAGCGAGATTAAAGAAATCGACCTCTGTGATACCGCAGTTGAGACCGTTACGCTGTCTGCTGACTGTATCGCAGTTGTTTCAGTGCCATGCTATGGCGGACGTGTTCCGCAGACGGCTGTGGAACGCATGAAGAAGATCCGGGCGCATGACGTTCCTGCGATCATATGTGTGAGCTATGGAAATCGCGCATTTGAGGATTCTCTGCTGGAGCTGGCAGATGTGTGTGACGGATGCGGGTTCAGGGTGATCGGCGCTGCAGCAGTTGTAGCTGAACACAACATCATGCATGTCTACGGAGCAGGCAGGCCGGATGAAGCGGATCGTGCGGAGATCAGAGCTTTTTCCGAGCGTATTCGCACAAAGGTTTACTCTGGTGATTTCAACTCGCCGGAGTTGCCGGGGAATCATCCATATAAGGAGTATCACGTGCTAAAAGCCCCCGTTCTGTTTGAAAAAAGCAGGTGCGCAGGCTGCGGATTGTGCGCGGCGGAATGTCCTGTAAATGCGATTTCAGCAGATGATTTCCAGACTGACATGGAAATATGCGTCAACTGTATGAGGTGCATTTCAATCTGCAAGAACGGGTGCCGACATTTGCCTGACGAATTTGTATACGGGCTTATCGAGAAAATGAAACCGGTGTGTGAAAACAGAAAAGCTGCAGAGTTCTTCATATAGGCTCTGCAGCCTCTGTATTTTTTGGCGAAAATTTCACCTATTTTTTCAGCATTCGTATGCCGGCAAGTCTTTCAAGTACATTGTTCAGCGTCTCATCCTGTTTTGCAAAATGAAAGCGTATCAGATGATTTATGTTTTCGCGGAAGAAGCTCGATCCGGGCACTGCAGCCACTCCGACTTTACGGATCAGGTCGAGGCAGAATTCCGTGTCGTCTTCGTATCCGAATTCAGATATGTCGACAAGAACATAGTATGCTCCCTGAGGTTCAGTGAAAGTGAGTCCCAGATCACGGAGACCGTCAGTGAACAGATTTTTCATGTGAGTGTATTTGTTCTGCAGCCATTCATAGTAGCGATCGTCAAATCTCAGGCAAGTCACGGCAGATTCCATGAGCGGCGCAGCAGCGCCTACTGTCAGAAAATCGTGGACTTTTTTCACACGATCGATCACATCGGGAGACGCCATGACGTAGCCAAGACGCCAGCCCGTTATGGAATATGTCTTGGAAAGCGAATTGCAGATGATCGTTCGCTCGCGCATCCCCGGTAGCGCAGATATATAAACATGCTCGTACGGTTTGTAGATTATATGTTCGTAGACCTCGTCAGTGATCACGAACAGATCGTATTTTATCGCAAGTCCGGCGATGATCGACAGCTCTTCGCGAGAGAAGACCTTGCCGCATGGATTCGACGGGTTGCAGAGTATGAGCGCTTTTACGCCGGGCTGACTGAGAGCAGATTCAAGCTCGTTGGCGTCGAATGTGAATGCAGGCGGTTTCAAAGGAACGAATATCGGTTCCGCTCCGCTCAATATAGCGTCAGCTCCGTAGTTTTCGTAAAACGGCGAGAATACTACTACTTTGTCACCGGGGTCGCATACGGACATCATCGCAGCCATCATCGCTTCCGTACTGCCGCATGTGGCAACGATCTCAGAGTCCGGATCGATCTTCATCCCCGAGAAATGCTCATGCTTTTCGGCGATCGCCTCGCGAAAATTCTGCGCACCCCATGTGAGCGCATACTGATGCGGCCCATCCAGTGCGACCTGTGAAAGGCGTTCTGTCAGTTCTTTCGGAGGATCGAAATCAGGAAATCCCTGTGAAAGATTTATTGCGCCATGTTCGTTCGCGACTCTTGTCATGTGACGTATTACCGATTCTGTAAAAGTTTCTGTTCTTGATGATAATCTAGGCATGATACCCCTCCTGCATCTTTTCTACCGGACAAGTATAGCATATTTTCAAACGGTTTTGAACGTTCGATACGCCGCATTGTTTTTTCAGCTTTGCAGCTTTGTCGCACTGATTTCAGCCATGATCCCACTTTGAGGTCTCGTGTATGGCTGAAATATTCCAGAAATATCAAATGAAAAGAAAAGGACATGATCATCATCTGTATATTTATGGAAAATTTCAGCCGTATTTATTGTAAAGAATGCTGTTTATGGCTGAACGCAGGCCGGGAAGATGTCTGAAATCTCTTAAGAACCGCTCAATGCGATTTCATACTCTCATATATTTCCAGATTTCCGCTATACACCACAGTTATGACATCAATTATGGCTGAAATGAGAAAAACATCACCCCTGTGTCATAAAACCGGCTAGTGATTGACTCCATACAGGGGTGATGTTAAAATCCAGATATGGTAAATGACAGAATTGAAAAAAATCTCACTGCAGAAGACACATGTGTTGACAGTGCTGAGAAAAAGCCGGATCGCCGGCAGGAAAAAATGAAATACAGGCTCGCGGCGGCAATGAAGAAGTGCATGGAGCGTATGCCTGTAGAAAAGGTCACAGTGAAAGAGATCGTCGAGGAATGCGGGACGACCAGACAGACGTTTTACAGGCACTTCCTTGATAAATATGATTTGATCAACTGGTACTTTGACAAGATCCTGAGCGAATCTTTCAAGCATATGGGAACAGGAGAGACTGTATACGAAAGCCTTGTCAGGAAATTCCGCTTCATAGAACATGAACGGCTTTTCTTTGATGCGGCCTTCAGATATGATGATCAGAACAGTCTCAGAGATCATGACTACAGAGAGATACATGCGTTTTACACGAATATGATAGAGAGCAGGACGAAGGAGCCGTTGAGCAGCGAGCTGAATTTTATCCTTGAAATGTACTGCCGCGGATCGGTGTATATGACTACGCGGTGGGTGTCGGGAGAAATCGAGTATACCCCGGAAGAAATGGCAAAATGTCTCGTCGAGGCAATGCCTGCAGTGCTCGCCGAAGTTTTCAGGGTGCAGGGTCTGGTTCAGTGACCATGATGTGCGGTGTTTCCGTGCAGTGATTTTCAAAATAAATATCCTTAAAAGTGACAGTCGTAAAGATTTGTCACTTTTTTAAACAGCGGGATATTGTTAAAATATAGACATAAAAAGAATACAGATTTTTCTGAAGGAGGATCATCATGGCTAACAGAATTATGTTAAATGAAACTTCATATCATGGAGCAGGCGCAGTAAATGAAATCGCAACAGAAGTAAAAGCAAGAGGCTTCAG
Organism: Brotomerdimonas butyrica; assembly: GCF_025567305.1. NCBI lineage: Bacteria > Bacillati > Bacillota > Clostridia > Eubacteriales > Brotomerdimonas > Brotomerdimonas butyrica. The sequence goes on along the minus strand of NZ_JAOQJP010000003.1, from coordinate 179,529 downwards.
GAAAGCGCTTGTATGCACAGGACCGCACCTGCTGAAATACGGCACTACAGCGAAAGTCACAGATGTGCTGGATGCAGCGGGGATACCGTATGAGATCTTTTCGGATATCAAGGCAAATCCGACTATCGAAAATGTACAGGATGGTGTGAAAGCATTCAGGGATGCAGATGCCGACTGCATGATCGCTATAGGCGGCGGCTCGGCGATGGATACGTGCAAGGCTATCGGTATCATAATAAACAATCCGGAATTCGAGGATGTGAGAAGTCTTGAAGGCGTCGCACCTACAAAGAAGCCATGTGTTCCTATAATCGCTGTGCCTACGACTGCAGGCACGGCAGCAGAAGTGACGATAAACTATGTAATAACAGACGTTGAGAAGAAGAGAAAATTCGTATGTGTAGATCCCCATGACATGCCGGTAGTGGCAGTGGTGGATCCTGATATGATGTCGTCCATGCCTAAGGGCCTGACTGCTTCGACGGGAATGGACGCTCTGACACATGCGATAGAGGGATATACTACGAAAGCTGCGTGGGAGATGACTGATATGTTCCATCTGAAGGCCATCGAGATCATTTCAAGATCGCTCAGAGGCGCTGTTGCAAATGAAAAGGAAGGCCGTGAAGGAATGGCTCTCGGACAGTACATAGCAGGTATGGGATTCTCGAATGTGGGTCTTGGAATAGCTCACTCGATGGCACACACGCTCGGAGCAGTATATGACACGCCTCACGGAGTTGCATGCGCGATGACTTTACCGATAGTCATGGAGTACAATGCGGACCAGACCGGTGAAAAATACAGAGAGATCGCCAGAGCAATGGGTGTAAAAGGCGTGGATGACATGTCGGTGGAGGAATATCGCAAAGCGGCAGTAGATGCAGTGCGCAAGCTTTCCGAAGATGTAGGCATACCGACTAAGCTGGAAGCTCTCAAAGAAGAAGATCTCGAGTTCCTGGCAGAATCGGCACAGGCAGATGCATGCGCACCGGGAAATCCAAAGGATGCAGGGATCGAAGATTTCAAGACCCTGTTCCGCAAGCTGATGTAATATGAGTCATATGCATTTATGAGTACTGACTGCAGATATGTCAGCTGTGCATAATGCAGTATAGATATTAGAAAGGCTGTCGTGTCAGCGATGTCATATTCGTTCGATACGGCAGTCTTTAGTTTTTGATGTAAAGTTTCACGCCGCTGTTTTCGCCGGAGACATGGACTTTCTCTTCTGCTGCGGTTTCCTCAGCGCTGCGGCTTTTACCGCAGTTGTAGGTTTTACCGGCACTCAAATTGCCTTTGATATCAAAATAATATATAATGGACACATGAAAATCACAAAGGAGAATTTACAATGAGTGACAGATACGCAAAGGCGCTTGAACGTGCGTTATACAACTGGTATTACTGCGGTGACGGGGCGCCGACGGAACCGGTCTTCAACATGCTCAGCGAAGGCAGCAGGAAAGGGATGCAGCTGCTGGTGCCGATAGAGATACCGAAGGAACTGCTGCAGCAGCTCGCGAATGCCGGCGACCTCAGCGAAGGCACTGCGTTTTCCATAGACGAGGAGATGCCGATAAGCTTCAAGCATATACCGATAGATGAAGAAGGACATTACCTGATACCGCTTTACACGAGCGAGGAACAGATGCAGCTTGGAGATGAAACTTCAGCGATAAACCAGCAGTTCGCAGAGCTGATGGATCAGCTGGACCAGTGGCCTGACTGCGCGGGATATGTGATAAACCCGTACTCCGAAAAGATACTGGTAGACCGCAATATACGCGAGATGATAAGAGGTTATAAAGCAAAGTCGCACGTCGCGTTCGTCAGAGGCAGCGTGATGGATCTCAAAGTGTCAGCTGTCGTGAATTCAGCGCATAAGACGCTGCTCGGGGGAGCGGCAGTCGATGAGATCCTGCTCAGCGACGGAGAAGTCGACGAGGCGTTCCTGTGCGGAGGCGGTCTCAACGGTGCGATACATGAAGCTGCCGGTGAAGGACTTTTCAACGAGTGCAGGACTCTGGGCGGATGTATGCCGGGAGATGCGAAGATTACCGGCGCACACGATTTCAAAAATGCAGATCACATAATACATGCAGTGGGACCGTTCTATCAGGGCGATGAAGATGATGAAAGTGACACAGAACTGCTGGCGTCATGCTACCGCAGGGCACTCGACATCGCTGCCGAAAACGGCTGCGACAGCGTGGCATTCCCATGCATATCAGCAGGAGCGCAGCGCTTTCCGATATACAAGGCGGCGCCGACAGCACTGATAGCAGTGGTAGAGTGGTTCGAAGAGCATCCTGACGTAGTGATGAACGTGTACCTGTGCAGCTTTACAGACAATGAATACAAATTCTATCTCAACCTGATAAAGAGCTGATGCCGTGAAAAGGAAGCACGCTGCAGCTTTGCGGGCGGACATGAGCGAGCCGGCCGGCACTGCATGCGGCAGGCCATGAAAGGGATATCTCAATGGAAAAGATCATAGAAATAAATAATCTGAACAAGTCTTTCGGCGATCTGAAAGCGGTGGATGACCTGTCGTTTTCCGTGGAAAAGGGCGAGCTGTTCGCTTTTCTGGGCGTCAACGGCGCTGGCAAGTCGACTACGATATCGATAATGTGCGGTCACCTTGCGAAGGACGGCGGCACGGTGAAAGTCTGCGGAGAGAATACAGAGCACGGCATGGGCGAGATCACGAGGAATATAGGAGTGGTGTTCCAGAACTCGGTGCTCGACCAGGCGCTTTCAGTCAGAGACAATCTGAGGAGCCGCGCGGCGCTTTACGGTATAAACGGAAACGCGTTCAGGAACCGTTATGACGAGCTGGCGGCGCTTCTTGATTTTGAAGATATGGACAGGCGCATCGTCGGCAGGCTGTCGGGAGGGCAGCGCCGCAGGATAGATATCGCGAGAGCGCTGCTGCACAGACCGCAGATACTGATACTGGACGAGCCTACGACAGGACTCGATCCTCAGACCAGGAAACTGCTGTGGGACGTTGTCAAGGAACTCCGACGTAAAGAAAGCATGACGGTTTTCCTTACGACGCATTACATGGAAGAAGCGGCAGACGCCGATCATGTGGTGATACTCGATTCTGGCAGGATCGTGGCAGAGGGGACGCCGCTGCAGCTCAAGAACCGGTACACCGGCGATTTCATCACACTGTACGGGGCGAGTGAAGCGGAAGCGCAGCTGCTGGGCCGCAGCTTTGAAAAGCTGCCGGGAGCATTTAGAATAGAAGTCGGCAGCACTGCGGAAGCGACAGAACTGATATTGCGCCATCCGGAGATTTTCAGAGATTATGAGATAACAAAAGGTAAAATGGACGATGTCTTCCTTGCTGCAACAGGGAAGACGCTTACGGGAGATGATGAAAAATGACTGGACTGGGCAATCTGACAAGAAGAAACAGCAAGCTGTTTTTTAAAGATAAAGGGATGTTTTTCACGTCGCTGATAACTCCCGTGATCCTGCTTGTGCTCTATGCGACATTTCTGGCGAAGGTATACCGCGACAGCTTTGCATCAGCCGTGCCGCAGGGATTCGAGCTGGATTCGTCGCTGATAGACGCGACTGTGGGAGGGCAGTTGATCTCATCACTGCTGGCGGTGTGCTGTATCACGGTGGCATTCTGCTCGAACATGCTGATGGTGCAGGACAAAGTCACGGGCGCGCTCCGGGACATCACTGTCACACCGGTAAAGCGCTCGACGCTGGCAGTCAGCTATTATATCGCGACGGTGCTTTCGACTATGCTCATATGTCTGATAGCGACCGGGGCGGGATTCATATATCTTGCAAAGGCCGGGTGGTACCTGTCCGCGGCGGATACGGCGCTGTTCGTGCTCGATGTGATCCTGCTTGTGCTGTTCGGCACGGCATTGTCTTCGATAATAAACTTTTTCCTGTCATCGCAGGGGCAGATGTCGGCGGTGGGGACGATAGTGAGCGCAGGGTACGGCTTCATATGCGGCGCATACATGCCGATATCGCAGTTCGGGGAAACTCTGCAGCATGTGATCTCGTTCCTGCCGGGTACATATGGCACGAGTCTGCTGAGGAACCATGCGCTTGCAGGCGTTTATCAGGAAATGGCAGACACGGGATTCCCGTCAGAGGTCATAGAGGCGATAAAGGATTCCGTGGACTGCAACCTTTACTTTTTTGACAGTAAAGTGGAAACAGGCACGATGTATATGATCCTGGCTGGCTCGACGGCAGTCCTGATCGGAATATATATCGTGATGAACCTGCTTAAGAAACACTGAGCTTTTCCATGGCACTCAACTTCGTAGCGATAATACTTGCGATCACGGGTATACTGAACCCTGTAGTGGGAGCCCTCGTGCACAATGCCGGATCCATAATGGTCATCATAAATTCGGCACTGCTCCTGCGCTGGAAGAAAAAATAAGATAAACCGCATCAGGGAATATATGAGACAGACGTTTCTCGCAGTGAGGCGTCTGTTTTTTCGTGCAAAAGCGCACGCTTTTTTCTGCGGCAGTATTGCAAAATGCAGCCAGAGGGATATAATATAATTATCTTGTGAACGAATATTCACGTCACGAAAAAGAAGGAACAGCAAAATGTACAAGAAACTTGATGAAAAAACGATAGAGGCGATACTTGAGAGCGGGATCGATGTGTTCGTGGAGAAAGGCCTCAGGGGCGCCGGTATGAACGAGATCGCGAAACGATCAGGCGTGAGCGTGGGCGTCATATACAAGTATTTCAGCGACAAGGACAGTTTTTTCCTGCACTGCGTCAACCACAGTCTGGAGCTGCTGGACAAGGTGCTGGAGGAGGCGGCCGGAGGGTCGTCTGACATCAGCGAATACATAAGGAAGATCGTATACGCGCTGATAAGGAATTCGAAGCTGCACGCGAACTACAATGCGATGTACCATGAGATAATGTCGGGCGGCTGCAAGAAATACGCAGAGGACATCGTGGAAAAGATAGAAAAGCGATCCGCGGACATTTACAGAAATGCCATAAAAAGCGCCCAGGAGAACGGTGTGATAGGGAATGACACGGATCCCGGGATCCTTGCATTCTTTTTCGACAACATGCTCATGATGATGCAGTTTTCATACAGCTGCGACTACTACAGGGAGCGCATGAAGATATTCTGCGGCAGCTCGTCAGAGGACGACGAAGAGATGGCGGAGAGCCTGATCCAGTTCATCGAGGGCGCGCTGCGGGTGCAGACAACATAGCAGGTGCAGCCGAGACAGTCGGTATAGCAGACACAGCCGGTATAACAGACACAGCCGGCCGGCATATAATTACAGACAGAGACGTACTATCACAGACAACTGCAGATAACGGAGAAGGAGGAGAAAATGCTTTATGTTATCGCATATGATATAGGCACGACAGGGCTCAAGACCTGCCTGTTTTCCATAGGTGAAACGATAGAGATGATAGCAGGCACATACAGCGACTATGATCTTTACATACTGGAAAACGGCGGTGCCGAACAGGATGCGGACCAGTGGTGGGAGGCCATGTGCAGCACCACGAAGGAGATAATGTCAGAAACCGATGTGACCCCGGATATGATAGACGGGATATCGTTCTGTTCGCAGATGCAGGGAATGGTGCTGGTCGACCGGGAAGGCAGGGCGCTGAGACGGCCGATGAGCTACATGGATCAGCGAGCCGTAAGGGAAATGAAGGAATGTCAGAGCCACGGCATCAGGATCGCAGGCGTCAACGTCTTCAAGCTGCTGAAGAGTCTGAAGATCACGCACGCGGCGTCGACGAGCGTAAAAGATCCGGTGTGGAAATACAAGTGGGTCCAGAAGAACGAGCCGGAGATCTTTGCAAAAGCGCACAAGTGGCTTGATGTCAAAGAGTATCTGATCGCCAGGTGCACGGACAGGTTCGTGATGACGAGAGATTCCGCGTATGCGACGTTTCTGTACGATACGAGAAAAGGGCGAGAAGGCTGGAATGAAAGCCTCTGCAGGATGTACGGCGTGGAGCCGGAACATCTTCCCGAGATCATAGAGTGCACGGATGTGGCGGGCGGTCTGACGGAAAAAGCGGCGTCGGAGCTGGGACTTGCGCCGGGAACGGCGGTTTACGGCGGAGGCGGCGATGCGACGCTGATCGGCGTAGGTGCGGGCTGTACCAGGACCGGCGCGACACATATCTACTCCGGGACGTCCGGATGGGTAGGCACGGTGATAGACAGACAGAAGGTCGACATCGTCTCGATGATAGCAGGGATCGTAGGCGCGCAGAGCGGGAAGTACAACTACTTCGCAGAGATGGAGACCGCAGGCAAGTGTTTCCAGTGGGTCAAGGAGCATCTGGCGCTAGACGAGATAGGCGTGTATATGCAGAAGACCGATGTCGCGGAAAGCCGGGAGTCTCTTTACGAGAGCCTTTATGACTATCTGTCGGATACGGTCGCAAAGGTGCCGCCGGGAGCCGGCGGGGTGATATTCACACCATGGCTGCACGGCAACAGATGTCCGTTCGAAGATCCGAATGCGGCGGGGATGTTCTTCAACATTAGGATCGAGACTGGAAAGACCGAGATGATAAGGGCAGTGCTCGAGGGCATATGCTATCATCTGCGATGGATGCTCGAGTGCGAGAGCAGAAAAGTGCAGACATCCGATACGCTGAGATTCGTCGGCGGCGGTGCACTTTCGGATGTGACATGTCAGATGCTCGCGGATATAACGGGCAGGACCGTCGAGACCGTGGAAAACACGAAAGACACGGGATCGACGGGGGCGGCGCTGCTGGTAGCTGTGGGCAGCGGTGTGATCGGCGGTTTTGACGATATAGACAGACTGGTCCCTGTAAAGGACAGGTTCGTGCCGGATCCTGACGCCGGGAAAGTCTATGACCGCAATTACAGCGTATTCGTGCAGCTTTACAGGAACAACAAAAAGAACTTCGCTATGCTGAATACGGTACATGAATAAAGGAGAACAACGGAATGGATGAAAAAGAAAAAAGGGCGCTGCTTGTGGCGACCGGAAAAGAACTTCTTCAGGAGGAACTGGTTGCGAGGACGTGGGGCAATATAAGCTGCAGGCTCGACAGCAGCCACTGCCTGATAACACCGAGCGGGCTCGACTACATGCAGACTCGGGAAGACGATATAGTCGTGCTCGATACAGAGACGGAGGAATGGGAAGGAAAGCACAAGCCTTCGGGAGAGCGCGGCGTGCACATCGCAGCGTACAACTGTTTCCCGGAAACGGAGTTCGTGATACACACACATCAGAAATATGCGACCGCGATAGGGCTGACAGGGCTGGAAGATCTGGACATCACAGACGAAGAACGCGAAAAGCTCGGCGGGATCGGTCTCGCTGCATACGGACTGCCCGGAATGAAGAAGCTGACGAACGCGGTAGCGGATGTGCTGAAACAGGGAATACAGACAGTATTCATGATACATCACGGCGTACTGATATGCGGACGTGACCGTGATGAGGCTATGGAGCGCGCGGTGCTTCTTGAAAATATCTGCAGGAGGAATATCAGAGGCTTTGATGGAAAGGCGCAGAGCGCGGCTGCCGGGGCGGCAGTGCAGGTTAAGAAGATGTCCGGGTATACAGACGTTTTCAGCACCGATGCTGTAAGGATCTGCGCTGACGCAGGAACTCCCGTATATGCGCAGGTAGACGATATGGCGCAGATGATAGGCAGGAAGATACCTGCAGCAGGCACTGCGAGTGAAGCGGAAGATCTGCTGAATAAGTATCCGGCCGTGCTGATAAAAGGAACTGGCGCAGCAGTCAGAGCCGAAACGGCGGACGATCTGGAGGCACTGAAGCTGCTGGTCGACAAGTCGTGCCTGTGCGCGGTGCACACACTGGCGTCAGGCAGAGTCAAAAAGATCGGAGTTGTCGATGTGGCGCTGATGAACTTCGTATACAAGCATAAATATTCCAAGCAGAAAGACCGGGAGAGATCATGATATCTGAAAAAAGAAAAGAAATACTGAGAGTTATAAAATTCGTACTGTTTTCAGTGTCGGCGGGGATCATAGAGATCGTGTCGTTCACATTGCTGACACAGCTTACAGACTGGCAGTACTGGCCACGCTACCTGATAGCACTCGTGCTGTCGGTGCTCTGGAACTTCACGCTGAACAGGAAATTCACATTCAAATCGGCTAATAACGTTCCGCTGGCGATGATGAAGATACTGGCATTCTACTGTGTGTTCACACCTGTCACCACGATACTAGGCAATTATCTGGCAGAAGACCTCGGGTGGAACGAGTATCTTGTCACGGGGCTGAACATGCTGATGAACATAACGACAGAATATCTGTACGACAGATTCGTCGTCTTCGGAAAAACGATAGATACGAACGATATAGCAAAGAAAAAAGCGTATAAGGAGAGAAAATAAAATGAAAAATTGCGGAGTGAGCAGATGGGACGATCCTGCAGAGATAAACAGACAGCTAAAGGAACTGACGAGTCAGGAGATATGGGAAGTCGACGATGATTATTACGACAATGTCGTGATGAAATATTTCGATGAAAAGTGCAAAGCATCGAAGGCGGTATACGAGGAGTCGCAGAAATACATACCGGGAGGCGTGCAGCACAATCTCGCATTCAACAAGCCGTTCCCTATGTGCATGGCGAAGACGGAAGGCGCATACCTTTACGACCAGGACGGCAACAGGTACATAGATTTTCTGCAGGCAGGCGGTCCTACGATACTGGGCAGCAACTACCCTGCGGTAAGGGAGAAAGTTATCGAGCTGCTCAATACATGCGGACCTGTGACCGGGCTGCTCCACGAATCAGAGATGATGATCGCGAAAGAGATAACGAAGCATATGCCTAATGTGGAAATGTTCCGTATGCTGGGCTCCGGAACGGAGTCGGTGATGGCGGCACTCCGTATCGCGAGGATCGCGACGGGCAAGAAGAGGATAATCAAGATCGGCGGAGCTTATCACGGCTGGTCGGATCAGATGGTATACGGGCTGAAGATCCCGGGAAGCCGCGCGCTGCTGGAGTCACACGGGATAACGCCGGGAGCTTACAGGAGAACTGATGAAGTGCGTCCGAACGACCTCGATATGCTCGGGAAGATGATGAAACGCAACAGGCTGAAAGGCGGTACTGCAGCCGTTATCGTCGAGCCGGCAGGTCCGGAAAGCGGCACGAGACCGGTCGCAAAGGATTATAACAAGGGCGTTCGTGAGCTGTGCGACAAGTACGGGGCACTGCTGATATTCGATGAGGTAGTGACGGGATTCAGGCTGGCGCTTTCGGGTGCGCAGGGATACTTTGACGTCGTGCCTGATCTGACTGTTTTCGGAAAGATCGTCGCAGGCGGTTATCCGTCGGCAGGCGGCGTCGGCGGCAAGCGCGAGTATGCCGAGCTGATGGCTGCAGGTCTGGCTACAGGAAAGCACAGGGCGTATGTAGGCGGTACGCTCGCTGCAAATCCGCTCTCGTGCCTTGCAGGATATACGACGATAAAAGAGATCGAGAGGACCAATGCGTGCGAGGTCGCAGGACAGATGGGAGACAGGCTCTGCGACGGACTCAAGTCCCTAATAAGTCAGTACAGCCTGCCTTTCGTCGCATACAATCAGGGTTCTATCGTGCACCTGGAATGTACGGGTGCGATGAGCTTTGACTTCTCGTCGATGTGTTTCCTGAAATCCGCGATCGGACTGCTGAAGCACAAGGATATGATGTATGTGAGAAAGGATTCCATGGAAAGGATGGGCGCTGCCTACATGGCAAACGGCATCGTGACGCTCGCGGGCAGCAGACTTTACACATCGCTTGCAGACACACCTGAGATCATAGACGAAGCTCTCGACAGATTCGAAGAAGTGTTCAGACACGTGAAAAAAACAGACAAGGGGCTGCTGAAATAGCAATATAACCCTATAAACCTATTGACAAAATAGGAATTAAAATATATCATTATCATAAATCGTAGGAACAGCGTTAAAAGATATATTGATGACAGTAAAAAGGGCGGTGGATGATAATGAAAAGGATACTTTGCTTTGGCGATTCGAATACATGGGGACTCGTAGCGGGAACTGATAACAGATATGACTGGGAAACGAGGTGGACAGGTCGTCTCCAGGATGCACTTTCAGGAGACGGGTTCCAGGTGGTGGAGGAAGGATTGTGCGGCAGGACGACGGTCTTTGACGATGTCAGCCGTCCGGGCAGATCCGGCGCAGAACTGCTGCCTGTGCTGCTTGAGGCGCATGCACCGCTGGATCTCGTCATCCTGATGCTCGGCACCAATGACTGCAAAACAGTGTATGATCCGACGGTTTCATCGATATCGGCGGGGATAGATTCCCTGCTCGGTCAGATCAGAGATTTCTCGGGAGACTGCGAGGTGCTCCTGCTGTCACCGATCGAGCTTGGAGATGAAGTATGGAGAGAAGAATTCGACCCTGAATTCGGAAAAGAATCTGTAAAGGTGGCAAGAGCGCTTCCTTCGGCTTACAGGGAACTGTCAGGCAAATGGGACATATCGTATCTGGCCGCATCCGACTACGCAAAACCGAGCGCAGTTGACCAGGAGCATCTCGATGCTGAAGGACACAGGAATCTGGCTGATGCGGTATCGAAAAAAGTGTTCGAGATATTTTCGCAAAACGGAGGGACAGAGAAAAGGCAATGACCGGAAAGCGTGAACTGATAAAGACTGCATTCATAAAATCGCTGCCGATAATGTGCAGCTATATCTTCGTGAGCATGGCGTACGGAATAACGATGGAGGAGCACGGGCTGGCGTGGTACTACTCGCTTCTTATAAGTGCGACCGTATACACAGGCGCGTTCCAGTTCGTACTTATCACATTCCTGAGCAGCGGAGCGTCGATGTTGACGATAGCGGTGACAGCGTTTCTGATGAACAGCAGGCAGAGCTTCTACAGCCTGACGTTCCTTGATGACTTCAGGAGGATGGGGCGCAGGAAGCTTTACATGATACATACGATGATGGACGAGACATATGCAGTCAACTGTACGCTGGACATGCCTGAGAAGGAAAAAGAGCAGACGATGTTTTATGTGGCGCTGCTGAGCATAGTCCTGGGCACCGGCGCCTGCATGCTTTTGCTGCTTGCTGACAGCCTGTATTTTTGATATATTAACTGTAGAGATTTTATATATCGGGAACAGGAGGATCAGACGGATTTATGGATTATGAAGTTGCGATAGAAATGCGGAATATCTGCATGGGCGATAAAAGAGAGCTTACCAGAGGTCAGATAGCAGGTGAAGTCATCGATTTCGACAAGCTGATGAAGGGGCTGAAGCCTGAGACTGTGGAAAAGTGCAGAGCGTATTTCGATGAAATGATAAAAAATGACGAGAAAAAGCTGTATGACGTCGACCTGCTCATGGAGGAGACCGAATCCGTGAAAGCGGAGTTCGAGAAGTTCATGAAAAGCAACAAGGCGGATGACATATTCAAGAGACTTTACGATGATATAGAGGAGTTTTTCCAGGTGCCGCCGTTCGAGGGTCTTGACAATATCGAGTACGGCATACACGAAGTGTGCGTATATTCGATACTCGAGTACTTTACATGGAAATCGCTGCCTAAGCACGACCATAAGGTGTGCCGCGATGAATACAGAGACAGCATCGCAGCGAGGACATTCGATGAGGTCGGCGACAAGTGGATCGCTTTCTGCGACGATCTGCAGGACCGTTATGAAGCTGTTTCATCAGGAAATACTGCAGACGAGCATGCGCTGAAAGTCGATATCGCAGCATGCGGTATCATAGCGATAGCAGCGATAAGAGATCAGGATCCGTTCGCTCTGGACATGGCGCAGTCAGGCGCAGCTGAAAAGGCAGAGATGATAGTGGGATCGCTTGAAAACGATACGTACAAGGAAGGCGAAAGTGCATTTACCGACAACGTAGTCAAGCTGCTCGGATTCGTTTACGGACAGGTGAAGGAGAACAGGGAGCTTGCGTGATGAAAAAGCAGCTTGATGAAGATCTTCTGTATGAGATACTGTCTGTAGTCGAGGAGATACCGGAAGGATGCGTTGCGACATACGGACAGATAGCGCGGCTTATAGGTCGTGAGAAAAATGCCAGGCTTGTCGGGAAGGCGCTCTCGGTGTCAGGCATGTACGGTGAATACCCGTGCCACCGCGTCGTGAATCACGCGGGAAGGCTCGTGCCGGGCTGGACGGAGCAGAGGAGCCTGCTCATGATGGAAGGCGTGCCTATGAAAGACGAGCACCACGTGGATATAAGGAAATGCCGCTGGGAAGAATAAAAAGAATCAGAAAGCAATAAACCAAAAGCAATAAAAATGAGCGATCCTGCATGATGAGGGTCGCTCGTTTCGTGTATAAATGGTGAAAAACGCACAAAAGCATATATTGTGTTGTTCAGATAACAGATGTACCACCCGAAGAAATGTTAAAATCAATGATTGCAAACATATCACATAAAGATAGCAAGACGGTTAAAAAAAGTCGTTATATGTAGTTGACTTTATTCATAATTTACTGATAAAATATTATCAACGTAATGACGTAATAGACTTATAAAGATCCGAGTCCATAACCCCTTCGCTCTGGCAAAAGCATGGAGTATGGAACGTTAGGGTCTGTGTGGAAACGCTCAGGCCTCCCGCATTTGGAAAGGATAAAAAGTGCAGGCTTTGCCGAAAAACGCCATAATATCCCAATGTACGGCGTATTTGCATGATGCCGTGTAAAAAGAGGTGTTTTTTGCAGAGAAAACCACTTGGAGCCTGTATTTATGTTTCATCGTCTGAAGCCCTTTTCACTGTGCGTGAAAAGGGTTTTTATATTCTTAGTGCGTAGTTCGTAGTTAAAGTAATGTTGTGAAATCGGAGGCAATTATTATGAATTTAAAGAAACTTACGCTGAACATCAACGGTGCAGACCGTATGTTCATCTGTGATCCGGAGAAGGACACACTGGCATCCGTACTTCGTCGTCTGGGACTTACAGGAACTAAAGTAGGCTGCGGTACAGGTGTATGCGGAGCATGTTCCGTTATCCTCAATGGAAAAGTGGTTCGTTCATGTGTCAGAAAAATCAAGAGCATAGAAGAATACAGCACAGTTATGACTATCGAAGGTATCGGTAATCCGCTCCATCCTCATCCGCTTCAGTATGCATGGGTAAACCTCGGAGCAGTACAGTGCGGGTTCTGCGTACCTGGATTCATCGTTTCAGCTTATCAGCTGCTTCTTGAAAACCCGGATCCGACAAGAGAAGAAATAAGAGACTGGTTCCAGAAGACAAGAAATGTCTGCAGATGTACAGGATACAAGCAGATCGTAGACGCTGTTATGGAAGCAGCTGCTATCATGCGTGGTGAAAAGACATTCGAAGACATCACATATGACTGGTCAAAAGATATAGAAGAAGGTTTCTACGGCAAGCCGCTCGTTCGTCCTAATGCTATGGCAAAGGCATGCGGTGTATGCGACTACGGCGATGATATCGAGCTCAAGATGCCTGCAGAAACACTTCATGCAGTACTCGTAATGCCGATGAAGGCTAACCACGCCAAGATCCTGAACATCGATTTCTCAGAAGCAGAGAAGATGCCTGGCGTAGTTAAGGTCATCACTGCAAAAGATAATCCTGGCGCAAACAAGCTGATGGCATACCAGTTCTCACCGAGAACAGTTGAATTCGAACAGACTCACAAGCTGCTCGCAGACGAAAAGATATTCAGATGGGGAGACCCTGTTGCAATGGTAGTTGCAGATACTAAGGATCATGCAAGAGCAGCAGCTAAGAAGGTCGTTGTAGATCTCGAACCGCTGCCTGAATACATGAGCTACCTTGAAGCTGTAAAACCTGAAGCAGAGAGGATCCACGATTCATTCGACAATATATACAGTACTCAGCCTGTATTAAAGGGCGACTACGATCACGTGGCAGAGATGATAGACAACGCTCCTTATGCTGTAGACGGAAGCTTCTATTCATCAAGAGAGCCGCATCTTTCGATCGAGGGAGATACAGTTCAGGCTTACTATGATGAAGACGGCAAGCTCTGCGTACACTGCAAGACGATGACTCTGTACTTTGACAGAGACGATATGGCAGAAGCTATCGGTATCCCTGTTGAAGATCTCCGTGTTATCGAAAACCCTACAGGCGGTTCATTCGGATGGGCGATGAACGCAGCTTCATACGCACTCGCAGGCGTAGCTACAAAGGTTACTGGAATGCCTGTTGCATTATCTATGACTTACGATGAGTTCATGGCATTCTCAGGTAAGCGTTCACCGGCATTCTTCAACGGAAGACTCGCATGCGACAAGGACGGAAAGATCCTCGCAGGAGAATTCGATTCAGGTATCGACCACGGTGCATATCCTGAAATGGGAGACGACAAGGTTACAAAGATCCTGAGATTCATGTTCTTCCCTTACTATGTACCAAACGTAGTAGGTCTCGGAAGAAGTGCTGTAACAAACCACAACTTCGGTGTTCCTTACAGAGGCTACGGAGCTCCTCAGGCATACACATGCGGCGAAGCTCTTATCGATATGATGGCAGAGAAGATCGGAATGGATCCGTTCGAGTTCAGATACAAGAATATCGCAAGAAAAGGCGATCTCAACCTGAACCAGAGAGAATTCCTCCAGTACCCTATGGAAGAGATGATGGATACATTAAAGCCTATATATGATGAAGCTGTTAAGAGAGCAGATGAATTCAACGCTGCTTCAGACGGCTCGAAGAGAAAGGGTGTAGGTATCGCATGGGGCGGATACAACGTAGGACTCGGCGGCGTTGACGAAGCTACAGTAGCTATCGAACTCGTTGGCGACGGCAAATTCAGAAAATACGATACATGGCAGGATCAGGGCCAGGGCGGAGACGCAGGATCACTCGTCTGCACACTCGAAGCACTGAGACCTTACTTCCCTACAGTTACGCCTGATGATGTAAAGGTCATCCAGACAGACAGTAAATACTGCCCTAACACAGGTGAGTCTGCAGGTTCAAGATCACACTTTGCTAACGGTAAAGCATCGATCGTAGCTGCAAAGATGCTGGCTGACGCAATGCGTAAGGAAGACGGAACATACAGAACTTACGATGAAATGATCGCAGAGGGTATCCCTACAAGATACGACGGACACTGGGTTGCTGCAGATGAATGGGATTACTTCGACTTCCTCGACCCTAACGACGGACAGGGTAACCCTACATATGCTTACACATATGCGCTGTATCTCTCAGAAGTAACTGTTGATATGAAGACAGGTAAGACTACTGTAGACAAGATGACATGCGTTGACTGGGTAGGTAAGGTTGGTAACATCCAGTCAGTAAACGGCCAGGCATTCGGCGGTATGTCACACTCGATAGGATTCGCACTTTCCGAAAACTATGAAGATGTGACGAAAGATACCAACATGCTGAAGGCAGGAGTACCTTACATCAAGGATATTCCGGATGACATGACTGCTATCCACATCGACGGATATGACGAAAGAGGACCTTTCGGATCATCCGGAGCATCAGAAGCATTCCAGTCGTCAGACCACGTTGCGGTTATCAATGCTATCAACAATGCCTGCGGCGTAAGAATCTACGAACTGCCTGCATCACCGGATAAGGTAAAGGCAGGAATCGAAGCGATCGCAAGAGGCGAGAAGCCTGAGAAACCTGAAAAGTACTTCCTCGGTTCAGATATGTATGAAGAACTCGAGAAGATCAAGGCTAATCCGTTAAGCTGGGACTAGCAGCAGGTTGCTGATCACTGAATAAAGAATTACAGACAGGTCACTGCATATGTGGTGGCCTGTTCTTTTGCAGGAAAGCAGGTATAAGGATACATGACTAATTTTTATTTGCACATATGCGAAAACGGCCATCTTAAAACCGATTTCAAGCGAGTGAGACCGGGCGATACATGCGGCGTATGCGGGGCGAAGATGATCGATTCATGTCCTGAGTGCGGAGAGCTTATAAAAAAATGGTATTATTACGGCTCGGTGCCCAGAGGGCCGAAGCCGAACGATTCGATGAGACCGGAAAAGTGCAGAGTGTGCGGCGCTGAATTCCGATGGAAATCTGATGTATAGTCGGGTACGTCTGTTACAGAAACTTGACAGAAATTTGGCGCCGACAGCGTAAGGGGAGTGACATTACCGACATTACCAGCGTAAGGGTATGCTCTTTACTTTTTGTACGACTGTTTGATATACTGATAAATAGTGCAACATTCAAAGTTTTATTTTATTGAGGAGAAGAAGATATGGATTCACAAAACAACAATCAGAACATGGGAGGTTATCAGCCAAATGGTGAGATCCCCGGAAAGAACAAAGCTATCGCGTCACTTGTACTGGGTATAATATCTGTAGTACTGTGGTTTTTCGGATATTCATCCATACTGTCGGTGGTACTTGGTATTATAGGTGTGGTAATGGCCTCCAAGTCAAAAGAAGAGGGTTATGATGAAAACATCAGGACTGCAGGCTTTATATTATCTGTGATAGGTATTATAGGCGGAGCGATATTCTTCGTTGCATGCGTGGCATGTGTAGGAATGGCAGGGATCGCAGGACTTGCTGTTTAGGAGAATGGGACAGTGGAAGCATTGATGATCTTAGGTCGAGCTGTTCCTGTATATGGACTTATCGGAGTCTCGGGCATATGTCTGGCAATGGCATATGCCTTATTTTCTTGCAGGAAATTCGGGCTGGACAGAGATGATACGGCATACATATTCGTTTTCGGTGCGCTGGGAGCCGCTGCAGGAGCCAAGATACTTTATCTGCTCGTTTCGACAGGTGACATCATCAGTGATATACAGTCAGATGAAATGAGTCTTGAGCTTGTCGTAAACAAATACATCAGCGGGGGGATGGTTTTTTACGGAGGATTGATCGGAGCTCTTCTTCTTGCCGGCTATGCAGCCGGCAGGTACGGGAAAGAGATAACTGACTTTTTTCCGGTGCTGATACCTGGATTCGCACTCGCGCACGGCATAGCCAGGATCGGGTGTCTGCTGGTTGGGTGCTGTTACGGTATAGAAGCTGATATTCCGTTCAGCATCACATACCATTCATCGCATATAGCGCCGAACGATGTGCCGCTGCTGCCTGTCCAGGCGATAGAAGCAGCAGTCGAGATATTGATATTTGCTGTCCTCGCATTTTATGCAGGGCATACAGTGAACAGGGTCAGTATACTGTGGACATATATACTTCTGTATGCACCGGTAAGATTCTGTCTGGAATTCCTCAGAGGCGACGAGGCGCGAGGCGGATTGCTGATGTTTTCGGTATCGCAGTGGATAAGTATCATACTGGTTGCAGCCGTATTGGTGCATATATATATTTCGGGCAGGCAAAACAGGAAACAGGATTTCAGGAGGCAGGTAAATGATCAGAAAAGCAGTTGAAGCGGATATAGATGCGATCGAAAAGATCTATGACGCGATAATAACGCAGGAAGAAGCGCGTGAGCACAAGCTGATAGGCTGGGTCAGAGGAATATATCCGACGAGGCAGACTGCTATGGACGCATTGCAGCGAGGAACACTGTTCGTGCTCGAACATGATGGAGAAATCGCAGCTGCTGCCAGGATAGATCAGACACAGGGAGCTGAATATGCAGGCGCCGAATGGGAATACGATGCGGCTGACGATGAGATCATGGTCATGCACACACTTGTGGTAGATCCTGCGAAAGGCGGAAAGGGTTACGGCAGGGCTTTTGTCGATCATTATAAAAAATACGCCGCTGAGAACGGATGCAGATACCTGCGCATGGACACTAATGTAAAGAACAGCAGAGCCCGCAGCCTTTACGCATCACTGGGATTCATGGAAGCGGGCGTCGTGCCGTGCACATCGTTCAACGGGATAAACGGCGTTAAACTATTGTGTCTTGAGAAAAAGCTGTGATCATCGATCCTGCGCAGCTAAATAATCTTTATCAGTGTCTTTTTTACGGGGAATCAGTTTTCCGACAACGGAATTCTGCTCCCTGTTTTTTACGTAGAAATATCCCAGTATCGCGAATACTATCGCGCCTATGAAGTTGACGAAGAGGTCAGCCATGGTGTCGATCAGACCGATATCCAGGTAGCCTCCAAGCCCCAGATCGGTACCGGAGACGGTAACATCGCGGATGTTCTTTATCACTATCGGCACATTTTCACCTGCAGGATGCAGCAGGACGGAAGAAATCTTGTGGACTACAGTATCTTTCTGCATATCGAGCTCAAAAAATCTGTCCATGCTGAATTCGAAAAACTCCCACAGAACGCCTATCGTCATCGAGAAACAGAACGATACTATAGATGTAAATATCGGCGAAAGCTGGAAAAGTATGCGGTCACTGCTGTTGAGCAGCTGCACCAGCGAGAGTCCTATCGCAGCCATAAGGAAGCCGTTCAGTGTGTGCAGCACAGTATCCCAGTAAGGGAAGATCGTGTAAAAGTTGCAGAGCTCGCCGAGTATCTCTGCGGCGAATATGAACGCAAGCAGAGTGATTTCGAGAACTGTCGGAAGTTCTATCTTGAGTGCTACCTGCATGAGGCTCGGGACTGTGAGGAGGATGAGCGTCAGCAGGCACAGAAACGAACTTTCAAAATTCCTGTTGAATATCGTGAAGATCATTATCACGATCACGAGGGCTCTGAAAATATTGTATGCTATAAATGAGCTGCGATGTTCCCGGAGTTCCCGTTTCATTGCTGTAAACAGTCTTGCGGGAAATTTTCTTTTGTGTTTTTTCATAATATATCTGTTTATACTCCTGTTCTGAATGAATACTGTGATTATTACTGATGTGTATCCGGTATGGTTTGGCATATTCCGAACATGTAATGATACCATACGCTCAAAGGTAATGTAAAGTGATGATTGCAGGATTGTTTTGCAGGGTTTTGCATAGTTTTGCACTGCTGTTTCAGCCAAAAACATATGATATATCAGGTGTTGCAGCTGAAATATGTAAATTATATCCATATAAAACTGGCCGAGCAGTTTTCCTGGGGCATAGCTAGCAGGCAGAACTTTTATTTGTTTCCAGATTTCCGCCATTTCTTGCTCCAGATGCGATCGTTTGGCTGAAATTTTACAAATGATTATTGAAGACTTAGAACGTACATACAGACAGGTCCACATGATTTCCAGATTTCCGCCATTTTACATAGGATATTTCTGCTTTATGGCTGAAATTGCCGCGCATAACTGGAGATAACAGGTACACTATGAATCAAAAGGTGCGGACGAAACGAGAGCAGTTGAATAATATAGATAGTAGTTATACGATGTACGGCGAAAATAAGAAGCATTTCGGTGTGTTGGCAACGATGCGAAAACAGGAGGTAATTTGTAATGGTCAGTATCAGTCTTTGCATGATTGTGAAGAATGAAGAGGATGTGCTCGCGAGGGCTCTGGATTCTGTAAAGGAGCTCGCAGATGAGATTATAATAGTGGACACCGGCTCGGAGGATCGCACGAAAGATATAGCGCGGCATTATACGCAGAAAGTGTTCGACTTTGAGTGGGAGGATGATTTCGCAGCAGCCAGGAATTTTGCATGCAGGAAGGCGTCGATGGATTACTGGATGTGGCTGGATGCAGACGATATCGTCACAGAGAATGAGCTGAAGAAGATGAAAGCGCTGAAGTCGGAGATCGATCCTGATACAGATGTAGTGATGATGAAGTATCTGACGGGGTTTGATCGTGACGGATATCCGGCTGTTTCATATTATCGGGAACGCTGGCTCAGAAACGGGAAGGGGTTCATATGGAAAGGCCGGGTGCACGAGGCAGTCGTGCCGTCAGGCAAGGTGCTGTATTCTGACATTGAGATCGAACATCATAAGAACAGTGCAGATGGCTCTGATAGGAACCTCAGGATATACGAGTCCATGATAGCGCGTGGCGAGCTGGGCGATTCGCGGCAGGTGTTTTATTACGGCAGGGAGCTTTACGATCACGGGCGGTATGAAGAAGCGATCTCTGTGTTTGACAGGTTTCTCGCTGAAAAGGGCGCGTGGCGTGAAAATCTGATAGATGCATGCCTGCAGAGGTCTTTGTGCTTCAAGTATCTCGCAAAACCGCAGATGAGGCTGGACAGTCTTTTTTACAGTTTCAGATACGATCTGCCGAGGGCGGAGATATGCTGTGAGATAGGCGCATGTTTTATGGAATGTAATGATCATGAAACGGCGGCTTACTGGTATGAACGGGCGCTTGCAGCACCTGACTGCGCGAAGTACGGCGGATTTGATCACAGCGACTGCCGTGGCTATATACCGCTGATGCAGCTGTGTGTATGTTATGACAGGCTCGGTGACCATGGCAGGGCGTGGCAGTATCATCTTAGAGCGGCAATGATCAGACCGGCATCGAAGGAAGTGATCGAAAACCAGAAATATTTTGAGCGCCTGTTTGTAACCGGGCGATATCAGGAGGCATAAGTTAAATAAGGATACCGGTATTTTCGGTATCATGCAAAGGGCAGAGCACAGGCTCTGCAGGGAAGAGTCGATGGGAAAAACAGGGATATGGTATATCTGTAAGGAGGAATATCATGCTTTTTAATAATCCGAACAATGATTGCTGCTGCGGTTATAATAATGACTGCTGTCAGCAGCGAGGCCCGACCGGAGCGACAGGTCCGATGGGGCCGAGGGGGTGTCCTGGTCCAAGGGGGCCTCGCGGGCAGGAAGGCCCGATGGGCCCGGAGGGACCGGTGGGATTTCCGGGGACGACAGGAGCAACCGGCGCGACTGGTGTAACAGGGCCGACAGGTCCGGCGGGAGAGATAGGCCCGGCAGGTCTTGACGGCATACAGGGAGCAACAGGACCAACAGGTCCGACAGGAGCAACCGGCCCGACCGGCCCTCAGGGTCCCGCAGGTGAAGCAGGAGCACAGGGTCCGACGGGAGCGACCGGTCCTCAAGGCCCGGCAGGTCTTGACGGCATACAGGGAGCAACAGGACCAACAGGTCCGACAGGAGCAACCGGCCCGACAGGGCCTCAGGGTCCCGCAGGCGAAGCAGGAGCGCAGGGTTCAACGGGTCCGACAGGAGCGACAGGCCCGGCAGGTCTTGACGGCATACAGGGAGCAACAGGGCCAACAGGAGCAACCGGCCCTACAGGGCCTCAGGGTCCCGCAGGTGAAGCAGGAGCACAGGGTCCGACGGGAGCGACCGGCCCCGCACCGGCTGCTGCAGAACAGGTAACCGACCTTGCTGCGACGGCAACGCTTACAGATGTGATCAACACTGTGAACGAACTGCTTGGAAATCTGAGAAACGCAGGGTATCTGGCAAGATAAAAGCGTAGATTGCGATATGCACAATAATAACTGCTAAACTTGATCCTGATATACGATGAACAAATCTGGATGAATAAAATCTGCCCTGTCGATAGTGTAAAAGCTGTTGACAGGGCAGTTTTTTCTATTGTTGATTTATCCCGTCTGATCGTGTTCTCCGATTTTATCAATTGCTCACGATCTTTTTGCTGCTGATATGTAACGATTTTGCTCAATGCGATATCCGAGAGGATTGATGTTGTCGCAAAAACATTTTTGGCAGGCGTCGGTTGTTTCGACAAACGACAGATGAGAGTTTTGTTGATACTATCAAACGGCATAAAAGTTATGTGTAGATTATGTAATAATTGAATGAATTTTATCAGAGGACAAGGCAATGTATTACCAGAAAAGCGCAAAGCATTACAAGTATGTGTTGAGGATCCTTTTCATTGCTATTGTGGTGCTGTTTACTCTTGCAGTGACGGGTTGTGAAAAAAGCGACACAGATACAGAAGGCAGGGGTGCTTTGCAAAGCGATTCGGGCAGTAGCAGCATTGAAAACGCAGAACCTTCTGAGTCACATGGATCACACAAAGAGGATGCGGACGGTGAATCGCATGAGACCTCGCTTAAGGTCAAAGTAACTGAAGAAGACAGATCGCCATCAGATCATGAACAGCAGATCATAGACAAGCTGTACATTTCAGATCTGGGAAAATACGGATCACAGTATGGAGATCAGATCTACTATGCGATAACGCTCACAGGCAATGCTATGCCTGAGGAATCGATTTATTCGGTCAGGGATCTCGAGGAGCTGATAAGGATATCATTTGTAAACAGCAAGATGAATGCGCTCGGGCTCCTCGCAGAAAACGCTGGATACTACGGGGTCGATCTTATAAAATTTCTCGATCTCTGCGGTATAGATAAAAATACGAAAAAGCTTAATATTCTTTTTGAAGACAAAGACGAAAACAAAAAAACATTTTCATATAAGAAGCTTTCCGGCAGCAAATACAAGGCGATACTGGCCACGGGAAGCGGTGAAGGTCCATTTGCTCTGCAGGAGCAGGGCCGCGATGATGATCAGGCGGTGATGCTGATGGTTTTCAAAGACGGAAAACTCAAGGAACAGTTTCCTGTAAAGTCCATGACTGCAGGAAAAGGCAGGACGCCTGAAGACCCGGAGTACGGTTTTCATGATCGCAAGCTGTATAAAGATTCACTGGACTGCACATTTACGATAGAAGTATACCACAAAGATACGGCATATCGCGGACCGGACAGAGTCGTGGAACTTACGACTGCGGAGATCGAAGACCTGATGAGGGAAAATCCGTCAAAAGTGCATGGCGGTTATTACGGAACACTCGGAGATGAGAAGACATTTTCGTATGCGGGCGCAGGCGGATGGACCGACTACTTTGAAGGGGTCGATTTTCTGTGGCTCCTTAAAAAGAAAGCCGGAGTGAGCACTCTTGACGGAAGGGCCGAACTTGTCGGAAGAGACGGCGAGGTGTACAACACTGTGGAAGATCTGAAGTATTTCGATCATAAGAACAATGACAGTGCATACTACATCATGACGCGTGACGGGGTGAAGATCCCGGGCGCGATCCCGGTGATATCGTGTGTAAAGAACGGGTATCCGATCCTGAAAGAGCATGATCATGAGAGCAAGGCTTATGTGGCATACGATCAGCTGAATCAGTCTCTTGAAAAGAAGGGGATAGATACTGAAGTGGGCGTTGTAAAGAACCACAGCGGCCCGTTCACTGCATGCTTTGGAAATCTTGACGGCTATTACGGCGGTGAACGTGTAGAGACAGCAGGAGACTGTACGCTGATAAGGATATATCTGAACTGACATATTTATGAAAGTATAAGAAGTGTAAAAAGCAGGCGATACCGGTTTCAGCCGGTAAAATGAATGGTTAAAGGAGGAGAGGGAAGATGAAATTTTCGAAAAAAATGCTGGCCTTCGTACTGAGTGCGATAATGATCCTCGGTGTGATGGCTCCGGTGACTGCGATGGCGGCAGAAACGACGCAGCCGTCGATATCTGCGGAAAATGTAACGCTGCGCTACACGGGTGATCCGCTGAAGATCAATCTCACGTACAGCGGAGATGATACGTGGGCAGGCAAGACAGATGAGGAGAAGCTGGCAGAGCTCGAAGGCTATGCCGAAGCGGTGGAGAAAGTGACTATCATAGCTGACGGTAAAGCGAAGGAGCTGACGGCAGAGCAGTGGTCGATAAAAGCAGATACTGTAAAAGACAGGAAGACAGGAGAAATGTCATACAGGATGGTGCTGAGCCTCAAGCGTACAGCAGAAGATCCGATACTCAACGTATCAACAGCAGAACGTACAAAGACATTTACTGTAAAGCTCGATACATCGGGTGATAAAGGCTCATTACAGGCAGACTTCACGGCTACGATGTACGGTGCGGAGACACTGCAGGTAAGGCTGATCGACAAAGACGGCAATGTGAAGACTGCAAAGACCTTTACAAAAGACGAGATAAAGCAGATGAGCAGCGGTGAGGACAAGTGGTACAACACTATCTGCGGTATGAGAGGTCTGACTGTGTTCAGAGCACAGGGAGCTGATATAAACGACATCTTCAAGGCAGCCGGGATAACTTTTGAACAGGGGATGACGCTGAAGCTGAGAACTAATGACAGCGCAAAGGAGTCAAATGACAGCACTACGGAGGATGCATACTACTCTAGAGGTATATTCACATATGAACATCTGATGCAGGACAGATATGCATTCCCGGGAGTATATACAGACGAATCGCTCAGGAACACTCTGCTCAGCGGTGGAAGATTCGATGATGGTGTGAAGACGGCTCTTGGCGGAGCTGACAAGACCAAGGTGGATCCGATGATCGCATATCAGTATGATGAAGTGATCTTCAGGAGCGATCAGACAAAGCCTGCCGGTGCATATGACAGCCTCATTGCAAAGGAAAACACGTTCAGATTCCTGTTCGGTATCGCGATGGATCCTGAGGACAGCACTAAGGTCGCAGGGGAGACGACTACGTGGTCGGCGACTTATACAGTGTTCGGCATGGACGTGATCGAAGGTGAAAAGACTGCAGCACCTGTTATCACTCCTAACGGAGGCGAATTCAAGGACAAGCAGAAAGTTTCGATAAGCTGTGAAACAGAGGATGCTGTGATCTACTACACGACAGACGGAAGCGATCCGAAGAGCAGCGATACCAGAATAGAATATAAAGGAACTTTTACTCTTGAAAAGGCCGCAGTAGTAAAAGCATATGCTGTAAAGAACGGCATGATGCCAAGCGATATCGTAAGTGCGGAATTTACACAGCCGAAAACACCTGCAGATACAGGAAAGACTGACGGGAAAAAAGATCCAAGCAGCGGCACAGCTACCGGTGATGATTTCAGCATCATGCTGTGGGCGGGAGCACTGATCCTTGCAGCAGCTGCAGGCGGTACTGTGATAGCATTCAGAAAAAAGAATGCAGGCAGAAGCAGATAAGAAACATATAACTATGCAATACACTTACTTTCATTATGTCAAATAAAGCAACAGGGGAAAGCAGGAGATCGGACAGTGTTTCGGTCTCCATATTCCCTTTATAAAGAGCGTTAATACAATAGAAAACTCAGGTGAAAATGGACAGAAACAAAGCAGGAAACAGATGTACGATGATCCGCAGGATGTTCATGGCAGCGGCGACAGCTGTCGTATCAGCAGCGATGCTGGCATCGTGCGGCAGCGTAAAAACGGATGCTGAATACTCGCCGCAGCTCGAGGATGTGGCGGTCGGGTCATACAGCGAGGGTTCGGAGGACAGTCAGTATGTCACGGCGGATCTGATATTCGACAGGGAGATCGCGGTCACAGATGAAAAATGCAGCGATCTGCGTATCACAATCTCAGATGAACGAGTGAAAGACGACGAGTGCGAGTTTACGGCCGGGGACGATGAAAATACGGCAAGGATAAAGATCCCGGTGGATGCGGTCACGAAAGGCATCCTGAAGATCGGACCCGCGGAAAAAGAAAAAGGTATTTCGTGTATCAGAAGTGCCGATGAAAAGTACGCAGTGCAGGACTTTACACTGGAAGCGCTGATACCGTCGGGAGTAAGTCTGTCAACGGTATCGTCAGAACCCGGCAAAGTCGTGAAATCCGTGGATTCGATCTGGAACATACGAAGCATCGCATGGGTCGGCATAACCGAAAACGGTGAAGAGGTACCGGTTTCGGAGACCAGAGCGCTGGAAATGCTGGATGGGTACGCAGCAGTGCACGGTCACGAATTCCTCGCAGAAAACGACAGAGATATAGCGGCAGGGATAGTCGAGACCCTGCAGAACAATTACGGAGCTGAATACTCCGTATCGTGTTCAAAAAACATCATAACAGTAGAAAAACAGGGCTCTGATGCAGAGCTTGACATAGATATATATTCGTACAGGAAGATAAACGGCAGATCGATAAAGTAACGGGAAAATCAAGTCGATCATGAAAACTATCGGAGGTAACTGAAATGAAAAAGACAGCTAAGCGGAGTCTGATATTCGTACTGGCTCTGCTGATAACAGGAGTGATGACGTGTTCCGACTCATTCGCATATTTCCAGAGAGGAAGTGTGGGAGTGTATGCGGGGCAGAGCAGTGTATCTGTATCGCAGGGAGGCTCGGCAGCAGTCAGCCTTTCATTTTCTCCGGCATCAAGTTCTCAGCTTCCGGGCTGCGGCATGGCGGAATGTCCGCAGATCTGCGGTGAGAAAGACTGCCTTGATGCGAATGGAGAATGTAAATGCGCAGGAACTACATATATGACATACTATGCATATGCCAACGCATATTCGAGCAATACGAGTGTAGCGACTGCGTCGTGCAGCGGCAGCACTGTGTATATCACCGGCATTTCGCCCGGCAGCGCTACGATAACGGTCACTGCATCGCTCAGGCAGTTCACGAGCACATCGACGAGCATATACGTGACGGTAAGTGACAGCACGCAGGCTGCGACACAGGCGACAACAGCTTCCTCAGGACAGGTGTCAGCAAAACCGGCAAAGAAAAACAAATCAAAGAAAAGTGATAAAAACGAAAAGGAAAACGAAACCGAAGGAACGACAAAGACGGTGGACAGCGACCGCGGCAAGATCAGTTTCGTGATGATACCTGACGGAAAGACCGGAAAAGACGCGCTTGAAAGTATCAAGGGGAAAGGCGACTTTGTCGACTTCCAGAAGAAGGACGACGCAGATACGATCCTCTACGCCTGGGAATTCGCAGGAAAAGATGTGACTGAACCGAGAGATATGGATCTCAACCTCGAATTCAGCCGGGAGGCATTCAAAGGCTGCAAATACGGCTCAAAATCCGATTCACTGTATATACAGAGAGGCGACAAGGAGGCGCTGCCGGGCAAGGCGAGCACTTACATCAGAGTGGCAGACTGGTTCAAGGATTCGGACAAGCTTTACCTGTATTCGTTCGACAAGGAAAACGGCGCCAGGGCAATAGAGGATGAACTGAGTGTTGAGAACGGATACGTGACATGCAGCACAATGTACGGAGAAGCCGATAAATACATACTTTCCACAGAAAAATGGGATGTGGCGAAGGAAACGGTAAAAGAAGAAAAAGGCAGTCATACGGGAGTGTGGATCGGCATCGCAGCAGCAGTGCTGATAGCGGTGCTTGCAGCAGCATACATCGTGAAGAACAGAAAGAAAACACCGGCAGAACCTTTGGAAGAAACAGAAGAGGTCGAAGAGTAACATGATATCGGCAGAAAATATCACAAAAAGCTTCGGTGATTTCACGGTCCTTTCGGACGTGAGCCTGACTGTGAAAAAAGGAGAGATATACGGTCTTATAGGCTATAACGGAGTCGGCAAGACCACGCTCCTCAAAATAATGTGCGGGATCTACAGGCCTGATTCAGGGCGTGCTCTGATAAACGGACAGCCTGTCTATGAAAATCCGGCTGTAAAGCAGCAGTGTTTTTTCATGACGGAGGAGGCGTCGTTTTTCCTGCAGTCATCGCTGAACAGGATGAGAAAGTTCTACTCGGGCTATTACCCTGACTGGAGCGACGAAACCTTCAACGGACTGGTGGAATGGTTCGGAGTGGATCCGTCCATGAAAATAAGCAGGTTTTCGAAGGGCATGCAGCGACAGGCGAGCCTGATACTGGCGTTTTCCACACGACCTGCATACCTTTTCCTGGATGAGGCGTTCGACGGTCTCGACTATTCCATGAGAATACAGGTCAGAGACATGTTCAGGTTTTATGTAAAAAACAGGGGAGCAACGATCCTTGTGACATCTCACAATCTGAAGGAGCTGGAAGACCTGGCGGATCACATAGGGATGCTGCATGAAGGCAGGCTGACCTTCGATGATTCGACCGGACAGATGAGAAAAAGCTATCAGGCATGCGAAGTCACTTATGCGGGCGATGTCGACTCGATCGATATCGGTGAGATAGAGCTGATAGAAAGAATAGATATTTCGGATGAAAAGACGGACAGTGCACGGTACTACTGTATAATCCATGCCTCGGAAGAGCATGCGCGCCGCAAGCTGCAGGCTGCGGGCGCAGAGAATATACAGGTGAGACCGGTGCAGCTGGAGGAATTTTTCCGCATGGAAAGGAAAGAACGTGACGCTGACTGGGAAAAGATCTTCAGATAAAAGCCGCGGGGCGGCCGGAAAACTGAATATATGGAAACATGACACGGCTTTTGTGCTTGGCCGGAACGGATGGATCTTTCTGGCGGGAACGGTGATATTCCTGATACTGATACCGTTTTTCACGGCGGGGCTGCCGGGAGACTCCATCTACAATATCGAGGTCACTCACGATCAGCTCAAGTTCAGGCTGATAAATGACGATGCGTTCATTCCTGTGATGGTGGCGGCAGTAGTGATGGGACTCGTTGCCGGAAGCTCGATGTTCCGTTTCGTGCAGGACAAGAAGGAGACCACGATCTTCTTTTCGATGGGTATCACGAGAACGAGGCTTTTCATAGACAGACTCGCCACTGCATTCGTGATGCTGGCGCTGATGACAGTGATACCGGTGGCAGTTTCCGTCGCGCTCAATATAAGCGCAGTAGGCGGATATCAGTGCCTGGTGAGGAATGCGGTGTTCCTGTGTATCGGGCTGTTCCTGATGGCGGCAGTCAGCTGCACAGTGGCCGTGATAATGAGCCTGCTGTCGGGCAATCTGATGGAGATGGTGATCTACTGGGCGTGCGGCATGTCGATACCGACGGTCATATGCTGCGGGGTCAACATACTGATGAAAAAGCTCTACTGGGGAAATGCCTGGGGAGTAGTGGCATATTCAGGGACCGAGCAGATCGGTGAATCTCTGCTGGAACGTTTTTCGATACTGAATCCGCTGCTGTTTTTCAAAGGGCAGCTGGAAACTCATGCGCAGTTCATGCGGCCGCTGAGCACTGATACGCCTGAGGCTGTGTCCTGGTGGATCGCCGCAGTGTGGGCCGCAGTGCTGGCGGCACTGGTGGTGCTGGCATGGTGGATCCTTAAGAAATGGAAGGCGGAAAACGCAGGCATAACAGGCAGCTGCAGGATCTTTGCAGAAATAACCGCAGCGCTGACCGGCTTCATGATGTTCGCACTGGTGTTTGCATATATCTTCGACTACAGCACAGTGCTGGCGGTCATCCTGGGTATACTGGCATTTGCGGCGATGCATCTGTTCTGGAAAAAAGCGGGCATATTCGGACGTATAAAGGTCCGCACTCAGCTGACCGGCGCACTGATACAGCTGGCAGTCACGGGTGTGATATGCATAGTGTTTGCGACAGGATTTTTCGGAGGCACGGAACGTTTTCTGAAGGATGCGAACGCGGACATCACGGAAGCGAAAGTCAATTATGCAGGGGCTCCGTCAGGCATGTATGAAGAGGCGATGGGCAGCAGCACGGGTCACGGATATTACGTGTCGAGCCGGCTGAGCCTGCATGAGGATGATTCTATAGATACTGTGCGTGAGCTTCAGATGATGTTCGAAGAATCCGGCAGAGAGCCTATGAAAGGTTCGAAAAACGCTGAAGACACGGTCATACCGTACGATATCACATTCTCATATGTGGATAGCGACGGCACTGAGCATACATGGTACTACGACAGAGCTTCATACGGTCAGCTCGAGAAGATGCTGGATATAGAAGAACTCGATGAAGTGAAGGCAGGTCAGGCGGAGCTGTTCGCATATGCCGAGGAGGGGAATCCCGAGTCGCTGACAAAGCAGGCTTATGACAACGGAACGGTATATCTGACAGATGACACCATGACTGATACGTATGAAGTGACGCTCGGAGAAGACCGCAGGGCGCAGCTGCTGGCGGCGATCTGGCAGGACATGAGCGTGATGAGCGTGAAAGAACGGTATTTTCCTGAAGAGAAGACAGAAGCCGTGATCATGTTCACGCAGTCAGGAGACGATGACAGCCTGTATTTCTCGTATCATCTCAACAATGCGTTCATCTACGTGACGTCACGATACGAGAACACGCTCAGGTGGCTCGAGGACAACGAGCTGCTGGAATACGTGAAGGAAGAGCAGCAGATAGAATCGATAATACTCCAGCGCATGGATCCGTATATCGGCATCAATGCGCCTGACTATCCGATCGGGATGTATTTCATGGCGTACTGCGCAGACAGTGCGGACGAGTTCATGATACAGAAGGACTTCGGGGATAAATACGTTATAGATGACAGTGACGACATAGCAGAGGTCGCGGCAGGACTCAGGGATGGATACTACATGAGCGGCGGTGGATACCTGGCGGCGGTCAAGCTTTCAGGTGATGATATGTACAGATACATGTTCCTGCCGCAGTCGGAAGTGCCGTCATTCATTAGGCAGTAGGAGGAGCATATGGGAAGAAAGAAAAACGTGCTTCTGCTGCTGATCGTACTGCTGGCGGTGCTTACGGTCATATCCGTGATGGTAGGCAGATACTCGCTGTCGTGGCACGATATCGTGGAAATACTCAGAAACAGGCTTTCGGGCAGCGGTGACGGATCCGGCAGAGAGACGGTGCTGCTCCAGTCCAGGCTTCCGAGGATAGCCGCTGCGATACTTATCGGCTGCGGACTGTCGGTATCGGGAGCGGGCTATCAGGGGATCTTCAGGAATCCCATGGTATCGCCTGATCTGCTCGGAGCATCTGCAGGAGCGGGCTTCGGAGCTGCGCTGGGACTCCTCTGGGGAATGCCTACAGTGGCAGTGCAGTGCATGGCGTTCTGTTCGGGTATAGCGGCGGTGCTGATAACCGGTCTGATAAGCAGGATGGTCGGCGGTCATATGGAAAACAACAGGCTGCTGCTCGTGCTGAGCGGTATCGTCACAGGTTCGCTGTTCCAGGCATTCATTTCGATAATAAAGTATGTTGCGGATCCGTTCGACACGATGCCGTCTATCGCATTCTGGCTGATGGGCGGGCTGACATATGTGACAGCCTCTGATCTGCTGATCCTGGCGGTGCCTGTGATAGCGGGCACGGTCGTGATGCTGCTGCTGAGGTGGCGTATCAATCTGCTTTCATTCGGGACTGATGAAGCGGAGGCGATGGGAGTGCCTGTAAAGAAGTATCAGGCAGTCATAATCCTCTGTGCGACGTTCATGACTGCCGCATGTGTGGCAGTCGGAGGGATGATCGGATGGGTCGGACTGATAATACCGCATTTTGCAAGACTGATGGCAGGATCCGACTACAGGAGGATGCTGCCGTGCAGCGCAGTGATGGGTGCGGCTTTCCTGCTGCTCGTCGACGATGTGGCACGCTGCGCTTTTCCACAGGAACTGCCTATAGGTATACTTACGGCAATAGTAGGCGCTCCGGTGTTCATAGCACTGCTGGCAAAGGGAAGGAAAGGATTCTTATGATACACAGGAAACATTTCATATGGTTTGCAGGCCTCATGGTGACGGCGCTGCTGATCCTGGCAGGCTGCGGACAGGGAAAGGCCGAATATACGGTCACAGCCAGCGGCGATTCTGTGCAGGAGGGTGTGATCACAGTCCTGGACTACAGCATAAATGTTTATAAAGACGAGGCGAGCAACAGCTGCGGAGACTGTGAGAAACAGCCGGTGCATCTCTATGCCGGGGCAGATGCGGAGGATGTGGCTGAAGCGATAAAGGATGTCGTCGAACGTGCAGATGATCTCTGGGAGGTCGTTTCATGCGATGGTGCGACTGTCGTGCTGCGTGAAAAGGAGGCAGGCACGGTGGAGAGCATAGGTCCGCTGTCGGCTCCGGATGGCATAACGCTGAAAGGCACGATTTCGGGAAGAGATGTGCCGGTGATTTCGGGGACAGAAGCCGAGATAGACAGTGTGCCGTTCCCGGAAGATCCTCAGAGGCTTGCGGCTGTTTACGGGCCTTCGTATGAGCTTCTGACGATGCTCGGAGCGGAGGATAAGATAGTGGTCAGAGCCGATGTGCAGACTGATGATTTCCCGTGGGCTGAAAAGGTGTTTTCACGCATCAGCGAGGTGCCTGCGCTGGAAAATGTGCACACTTCGGTGAATTTCGAGGAGCTGATGACATATGAACCCGACATCGTGTACACGTTCCCCAGGGAAAACGAGCTGACTCAGCTCAAAAAAGCAGGAGTGGCTGCACTGCCGGGAGAGACTGAGGAGACTCTCGCAGGAGTGACGGACCAGGTGAAGTCTTACGCACAGACGCTCGGCGCGGATGCGAAAAAGCGGGCTTCGGAGTACTGTGAATATTTTGATGAAAAGCTGGCGTGGGTGAAGTCGCGTACAGACGGGATAAAGGAAAAAGACAGACCGGATGTCTACTATGCCGGCGTGGACATACTCACGACTTACGGTAAGCATTCGGACATCATAGAAGTGATAGAAAGCGCAGGCGGCAATGCTGTGTCGGCTGATCTGAACGCCGGCAACAGGATACAGATAGACTATGAACAGCTCATGGCATGGGATCCGGATGTGATATTCATAGATCACGGCGGCATGAACGACGGCAAGACAGTCGAGCAGCTGAAAAAAGAATTGAAGAGCAAGGCGTCGTACAAGTCGCTCAAGGCTGTGAAGAACGATCAGGTCTATGCGACTCCGTCGGGTGTGTTCTACTGGGACATGGGCATACAGAAGATACTGCTCGTGATGGATATGGCCAGGACGCTGCATCCGGATGAGTTCAGGGATCTTGACATGGATGCGGAAGTGATGGAGTTTTACGAGAAATTCTTCGATCACAGCCTGACGAGAGAGGAAGCCGAGCAGATACTGAACAGGGAGAGTCCTGAATAATATGCTGGAAATAAATAAAGCCGTATTCGGCTATACAGGAAAAAACAAACGAAAGACAGTGCTCGAGAACGTGTCGTTTTCTCTGGACAAGGGAGAGCTGCTTTGCATACTCGGCGCGAACGGTGTCGGCAAGACGACGATGTACAGGACGATACTGGGGTTCCTGCCGCTGCTGGAGGGAGAACTGCTCGTGGACGGCAGAGACATAAGGCAGATCCCGAGAGAACAGCTGGCGAAGCACATAGCGTACGTTCCTCAGTACCACACCCCGCCGTTTGCATATTCGGTATATGACGTCGTGCTGATGGGCAGGGGGACGCATATATCAAGATTCTCCTCACCGGGCAGGAAGGACGAGCTGATAGCTCTGGAAATGCTGGAAAGGATGGGGATCTCGCATCTCAGGGACGATGTCTATACGGAGATAAGTGGAGGCGAGCGTCAGCTGGTGCTGATAGCCAGGGCACTGGCTCAGCAGACCGAATACATACTGATGGACGAGCCTGCGGCGAGCCTGGATTTCGGCAATCAGATGCGCCTGCTCGGCGTGATAAGGAATCTGACGAAGGAAGGGATAGGTGTCGCATTCACGACCCATTATCCCGACCACGCATTCATTGCGGACGCTTCGGTGCTGGCACTGGAGGACAGAGACACGTGGTCATACGGCACCGCCGACGAAGTGATGACTGAGGATCTGCTGCGGCGTATGTACGATGTCGATGCGTCGATACATGTGCATACAGGCAGGAGCGGCAGACAGATAAGGCATATAACGGCAGATATAGACTGACCGCCTCGCGCTGCACAGATGCGCATCGGCAGGCAGATCAGGAATGCCGATAAATACGATTTGAGATCCCGAGGGGTTTTAAATGATAAATCAACCAATTAATTCATTCAGTGGTGCGAAAGCACCATAGAAACGATCGATGGAGATGAAAGGAGAGGTTAAATGAAATTTCCAAAGAGAATGCTGGCATGGATGCTCAGCGCAGTGATGGTCTTCGGACTTGCGGGAACGCTCGCATTTGCCAATGAAACAGAGACTAGTTCACAGTATAATCACGGCACTATAGCTGTGAAAGCTGATGACAGCAACGGAACTATCACGATGGTGAAGGGCGGTTCTGCAGAGATAACGGTATCACCGTATGTGCATGTGCAGTATCAGGGATGCCAGATGCCGGGCTGTCCGGATTCTTGTGGCGGTCAGGGCTGCTTTACAGAAGGTCAGGGATGTTCGTGTTTTGGAATGGATACAGCAACTCGAACAGCAGCAGTGACTGTAAGGTCAACTGATGAATCTGTAGTAAAGGCAGGAGCTCCTGAAGCTGCAGCTGAAGTCGGAACTGCTGTAGGAAGCAAGACAGACGGCAAGATAACTCTGACTGCAGCAGCAACAGGCGAAGCCAAGATAACTGTCACAGCTTCACTTTGCGACTGGGTAAGCACTACGAAGACTTATACTGTAAAGGTAAAGGATGTCGTTGAAGTGGCAGACTTTGACGCATATACAGATCATGACGGTGTACCTATCCCTGAATTAGCGATGGGAGAATCTCAGACAGATACACAGACTGCATACGTTACGTTAAGATTCCCTGAAGCTATGAAAATAGTTGATAAAGAGGCACTTACGGCAGAAATGATGAATACTGTAAAACTCGCATCGCAGAAGCTGGGCGGAAGAATGGGCAGCATCAAGAATGTCGAACTGGCTGAAGGAGGCAAGGCCCTCAGATTCGAACTGAGCGGATGGGTGGCACCGTTCAACGGTAAGATAACATCAGAAGGCGTATGGGAAAATCTGACTACGGAAGACGGCAGCAAGCTTGCTAAATCCGATATGGCTCTCACACTTCCTACAGGTGTTGAGACTAAGATCGTAGATCAGGTGATCGCAGATGAAAACACACCTGCATCAGTAACTACCAGGATCATCACTCCAAAGAGCACTACAAGAGGAATGGTGCATCTGATCCTGCTCAAGAACGGGCAGCCTGCGGCTGTGCTCAACAATCACGGAGCACACGTTGTAGCTCACTACCATAACTACATGGCACTCAATGCAGAAAAGTTCTCGTCGATGGTACCCGGATGGTGGGACATGGGAGCTCTCAAAGATGATTATACGCTTACAGTTGATGGCGACGTGCTCACTATCACAGCTAAAAACTCACAGCCCGGAGATGTTCTGGAATTCCATGTGTCATCATATCTGAACAGCGGAAGCAAGGATATCGATTCAACAGAGCTGAAAGCTGTTATCGAAAAGGCTAAGAAAGCAGACAAGAGCAAATACACTGAAGAAAACTACAGGAAGCTTCAGAAAATGATCACTCTCGGAGAGCTCGTAGCTAAGGATACTACATACTACGCGCAGACTGATGTCGACGATATGACTGCAAGGATCAATGAAGCAGGCAGGAATGTCATTGTAAAGACTGATGACAGCAAGACTGACGGCAAGACAGATCAGGGAGCTGCTGCAGGAAAGAATGATAAAACCGCAGCAACAGGCGACATGACGCCGCTGGCTGCTATCCTGGCGCTGCTCGCAGTAAGCGGAACAGCAGCAGGAGTCGCTGTTAAGAGAAGAAAGGCAGCATAAGCCTGAAATAAGTATAGGAGATGTGAAACAAGATGACAGCAGAAAAATTTTTTGAAGAACTGAGAAGAAGATTCATTGCTGTTCTGGATGAACACGACATAGGGGATGAACCAGTACAGATCACATGCCGTTCGCTGACACCGGAAGAGGCTATAGGCAAGACTAAGCGTCAGGATTTTCCGATAATAACAGGCGATGATGTGATGATACAGGCGCAGTTCCGCGACTCATTCGGTCAGGCATTCACAGATGCGCCGACAGCATTTGAAGGCACGCTTTCTGAAGTGCTTGATATGGACATAGTGAACGATGCACATGGCAGAGGCCTGTTCATAGCAGTGATGAATGCGGTCATGGGATATCTGGGTCTGTGCAGGGGAAATGTGCACTGCCGCACAGAAGGTCCTGAATACTGCGCTCAGGACATGCTGGAGTTCCTGCGCAGAGAATATCCTGATGTGAAAAGGATAGCGCTGATCGGGTATCAGCCGGCGCTTCTCGATATGCTGTCACACAGCGAATACGATGTCCGCGTGCTCGATCTCAATCCGAAAAATGTCGGAGAAGTACGATATGGTGTAAAGGTCGAGGACGGCATAAAGGATTATGACGAGGTCGTGATGGATTATGCGGATCTGGTGCTCTGCACCGGCAGCACTGCATGCAACGGGTCGATAGTGAATTTTATCGATATCGGCAAGGAAGTGGTTTTTTACGGAACGACATTTTCCGGAGGCGCCGTGCTCATGGATCAGAAACGGTCGTGTTTCGCGCATCTTTATGCATAACAGAACAAAAAATCATGAAGGCTCACCGCATCGTGCGTGTGAGCCTTTTCTGCATGTAAAGGAGCGCGGATAACTGCGGGTTTGCATGTCACCGCTCTGAAACTGATCTGGATACTTCTCCGGAGCTTTCGATAGATCTGAGCGCGTGTTCGATGAAACGGTGCGCGGCGGGTGACATCGAGTCCGGCGGCAGTGCAGCGATCCTTCTCTCTACACTTTGAGGCGGGTCGAGCGGCAGATAGCGTACGACATCTCCGAACGATCCGGCGATGATCGCATTGGTGCAGGCCACTCCGAGGCCCGCTTCGACCATGGTGTATGCGGTAAAGTTGTCGGAAGTGCTGTAGCGCGTATTCGGATGTATGTGATTGCGCAAGCACATTGGTCACTTTTGCCGGGATAGGCATGATCGCTCTGAGAGGCGGGATAAGCTCCATTGGAAAGGGAGAGATCCTGTGCATGATAGCAGCAGTGCTCTTTGCATGGACTACGATAATAACAGATAGAGTCTGCAGAAAGCATGACTCCCTTAGCGTGGGGATAGTGTACGTCGGTATCATCGGAGCCGTCCTGATACTTGCGGGGATCCTGGGAATGAGAAAAGTGCAGGGCGGCTGAGTACCGGCGTCACGGTCTGTAGTCTATATCCTCGAGCTCTTCCGGAGAACCTGCGCTGATATCGATGTGGTCTTCAGGATGGGCGCGGAGCACCTGTCTGCCGCCTGTGTCACCGCTGAGAGCGAGCAGCTCGTCAGCGAGCACAGCCGAGAATAATACAGGATTCCCGCGTCTGTCTCCATATGATGCAGAAGCCGTGAGGCATCCGGAGTACGCAGTATCAGCGATCGCATCGAGTGTTTTGCGGGAGATATGCGGCTGGTCGGCGACCATGAACATGAAATAGTCATCGTCATCAAAAAGGATATCGTGCAGAGACTGCAAAGCGGCACGTATGCTGAAGCTGGCTCCCAGGTGGCTGAGAGGGCTGTATAAAGTGCGTACGTTCGGATATGCAGCTGCATATTCCAGTATCTCATCGTAGCGTGAAACGACGGTCAGCGTGCAGTCATCGCGGTCTGATGACATTTCGATCAGCCGGTCGAGCCCGTGGCGGTACAGCGGCCGGCCTTCATATTCCCACAGCAGCTTGTTGCTGCCAAAACGGCGGGACGAGCCCGCCGCAAGATAAATGATGTGTATTTTCATAACGGGTCACCTGA
Organism: Brotomerdimonas butyrica; assembly: GCF_025567305.1. Lineage (NCBI taxonomy): Bacteria > Bacillati > Bacillota > Clostridia > Eubacteriales > Brotomerdimonas > Brotomerdimonas butyrica. The sequence goes on along the minus strand of NZ_JAOQJP010000003.1, from coordinate 142,242 downwards.
TCACTGCTTTCCGAACAGGATCTTTTCAGGCGTGATAGGCAGTGTGCGGTGCCATACTCCGGTCGCACGGTATATCGCGTGGGCGATCGCAGGCGATGGGGTGTTGATGACTATCTCGCCGATGCTCTTGGCGCCGAACGGACCGGTAGGTTCATAGCTGCTTTCGAATTCCACCCGGAGCTTTCCCATATCGAGTCTTGTAGGCAGCTTGTACTGCATGAACGAATCCTCGATGATACGGCCGGTGTCATCGTACGTGACGTCTTCATAGAGCGCCATCCCTATGCCCTGGACGAGGCCGCCTTCGGTCTGGATCCGCGCAAGGTTGGGATTTATCGGAGTGCCGCAGTCGACGACTGATGTGTAGTCGAGTATCTCGACACTGCCTGTTTCGGGATCGAGCTCGATCTCTACCATCCCCACCATGAAAGGCGGAGGTGATACGGGGCTCGAATGTGTTGCCGTGGCTCTGACCGCGATTTCGTTGTTGCACTGCGCTTTATACGACAGATCCCGCAACGTTGCAGTGCTGCCGTCAGAAAGACATTTCAGAGTGCTGCCGCAGAACTCGATCTCGTCAGGCGGGCATGAGAGCATCTCGCCTGCTATCTCGCAGAGCTGGTTTTTTAGCTTGTCGCATGCCAGCATCACGGCTTTTCCTGTAACGTATGTAGTTGATGATGCATATGATCCGGAGTCATAAGGCGAGGAGTCGGTATCGACTGGCGCAACGAAGACATCGTCGATATCGCAGTCCATGCATTCCGCTACCATCTGGGACAGGATCGTATCGCAGCCTGTGCCCATGTCCGCGGCGCCTATGGCTAGCGTGTAGCATCCGTCGTCACCGAGAGTCACTGTCGCGGAGCCGACATCAACATTGGATATGGAGCTGCCCTGCATAGCCATCGCTACTCCTGCCGTTCTGATCTTGCCGTCCGGCATAGTGCGCACCTGCGACTTTGCATCCCAGTCAAAAAGCTCACTGCATCTTTCCATGCATCTGTCGAGCGCGCACGAGTTGGTTTTCTCTCCGTAATATGCAGGCATGACCATGCCTTCGCGCAGCATGTTCATCTCGCGCATCTTTACAGCATCTATCCCGAGAATGTCTGCAAGTTCGCTCACCGCCGATTCGACGGCGAATATGCCCTGGGTCGCACCGTAACCTCTGTAGGCGCCGGCCGCCTGCACGTTTGTATAAACGACGTCGTATGCAAAGCGGAACGCTTCGAGTGAACCCGTGTAAAGTGGTATCGACTTGTGTCCGCTGAGGCCGACTGTCGTAGGACCGTGCTCGCTGTATGCTCCCGTATTTGAGAGCGTGTAAACGTCCATCGCGCGGATCTTTCCGTCGCTGTTCGCACCGAGCCTGACTCGGACATACATCTCGTGACGCGGGCTTGCCGCGATCTGCGACTCTTTGCGCGTGTAGACGATCATGGCCGGTTTGCCCGTCATATATGTGACGAACGCAGGGTACACCTCGGACACTGCCGACTGCTTGGCGCCGAAACCGCCGCCGATACGCGGCTTTTCGACTCTGATCCTGTTTTTCGGTATGCCGAGGGCATGAGAAAGTATCCTGCGCAGGTGGAAGATTATCTGAGTCGAGGCTGTCACGTGGAGCCTGCCGAAATGATCCATCCTCGTGTATGTCCTGAAAGTCTCCATCATCGCCTGATTGCAGGCTTTGGTGTGGTATGTCCTTTCTATCACGTGGTCGCAGTCTGCGAAGACGCTGTCAACGTCTCCGTCGGAGGTGGTTTCTGAAGCGCAGAGGTTCATGGTGTTGTCTGCGCCGACGGGGCATGGAGCGATCCAGTTGTCTTCGGGGTGCACGAGGATCCTGTTGCCTTTTGCCTTGAGCGGGTCGAGGATCGGTTCGAGCACGTCGTATTTTACTTTTATCAGTTTCATCGCGCGTTCACAGCAGGCCTCGTTTTCTCCTGCGATTATAGCGACCGCATCACCGACGAAGCGCACGCGTCTGTCGAGTATAAGCCTGTCGTAGGGTGACGGCTCGGGAAATGTCTGGCCTGCCTGCGTGTATCTGGTCTGAGGGACGTCCTTGTATGTGAAGATGCATTCGATACCGGGAACATTCATCGCGTTGTCGGTGTTTATTTCTTCTATGATGGCGTGGGCGTGCGGGCTCCTCAGGATCTTGACCGTGAGGTAGTCGCGCGGCACGATGTCATCGAGATATACGGGTTTGCCTGTGAGCAGCTGCATGGCATCCTTTTTTCTGATGCCCTTGCCTACCGTCTTGAATCCGCTGTCATTCATTTAAACGTCCTCCTTTCCGTATTCCCATGATTTTTCTGGTTTTACGGAGGTACCATCGTCCGGTCGCGAGGCGCTGCTGCGTGCGTCCAGATATGCGCGTATTCCCCGGAGCTGTCCCTCATAGCCTGAGCAGCGGCAGAGGTTGCCTGCGAGGAAAGCGCGTATTTCATCGTCAGTCGGGTCGGGGATCTCGCGAAGGAGCGCGATCGTGTTCATCACGAACCCTGGATTGCAGAAGCCGCACTGATCGGCGCCCTGGTCGGCGATGAAGCCGATGAACCCGGCGGCCTCGTCCTGAAGCCCTTCGAGCGTTCTGATATCGTGTCCGTCTGCGCGCACTGCCAGTACAGAGCAGGAAAGCACGGGCTTTTCGTCCATGAATACTGTGCAAAGGCCGCAGTTCGAGGTCTCGCATCCGCGTTTCACGCTGAAGCATCTGTGATCTCTGAGAAAATCGATCAGGAGCATGTCCGCATCGATGTTGTCTTTTATTTTCTTTCCGTTAAGTGTCATTGTTATCTGCACGGCTGTACCTCCTCGAGCTGTCTGATGGCGCGGCGCACTAATACCCTGCAGATCTGTCTGCGGTATTCCTCACTGCCCCTGATATTGCCGCCAAACGAAATCTTTCCGGCTGCGTATCCTGCTGCCTCGTCGGCGTCAGCCGGCAGACCGCGAAGCAGTACGGCTCTGCCCGGACGTGCTCCTACAGCGCAGCGCAGAGAGCCGTCTGCAGGATCTTTGCATACGGCACATGTGAGCACAGGGAAATCAGTCGATATGTTTCGCTGGGAAAGGTATGCGCAGCTGCCGCAGTTGTAAGGTATCGTGACGCTGAGCAGCAGGTCTTTCTCCGATGTCGGCATTTCAGCGAAGGTTTCGATGTCCACGATGCCGCGGCTGTAAAGCTCTGCTTTCGCATCGAGAGCCATGAACAGCGTCAGCACGTCTGAGAAACCGTATCGCCCCCAGAGGCTGCCGCCGACCGTTGCGAGATTCCTGAACTGGACTCCGACGATATGGCGGACGCTTTCCTTCACGGCTCCGCCGGTCAGATCATCGAGCTCCGCGCTGAGTTCCAGATCGCGCAGCGTCACCATTGCGCCGATTCGCCAGCCGCTCTCTGTTTTTTCTATCTTATCGAGCCCCAGATCCTGAAGGTCTATGACCGTATTCACTGTTCTGTCCTGCATTTTCAGCCACAGCATGCCGCCCAGGACTGCATTTTTCTTACCGGTGCAGAGCCTGTAGGCTTCATCGAGAGTCTGGGGTCTTGCATATTCTCTGATTTTTAACACGATATACCTCCGAGCATTCTTTTTCAGGATATATTATAGCATAAGTCGAGAGAGTTTATTGAAGAAAGCGCTCTTTTATATTAGAATATGATTGTTGAAAGAGAGGCGTAAAATGGCAAAGGCTTACTGGAATGAAAACGGAAGATGGCTGTGCGGAGGTCCGGAGGATTTTTTCGGCACGGCTGACGGGATGCCTCCGGGGAAGATGATATCTTTTGTCGGAGGAGGCGGAAAGACGAGCACGATGTTTTATCTGGCGGAGGTGTACAGCCGCAGAGGACTGAAAACTGCAGTGATGACGACTACGAGGATACGCCGGACCGAGGTGTTCTGCAATGCACCGGAGCAGTGGGAAAAGCTGTGGGACGAGGGAAAGTATGCGGTCTGCGGTGAAGCGGCTGATGGGATAAAACTTAGATCTATGGAAAAGGAGCTCGTCGATATCCTGACGGCTTCGGCGGATGTCGTGCTGATCGAGGCTGACGGTGCAGGGACGAGGCCGTGCAAGGCGCCGGCTCCGTATGAGCCTGTGATACTGCCGGAATGTGACGTGGTGGTCGGCGTGATGGGGCTCGATGCTGCAGGAAGACCGGTCTCGGAGGTATGTTTCAGGACAGAGATAGTGTGCAGCAGGCTGGGCTGCGGGCAGGATCATCTGCTGACGTGTGATGATATGGCTGATCTGATGACCCGCGCGGACTGCATGAGGAAGGATGCAGACGGTCGCAGGTTCTTTGCCGTGTATAATAAATGTGATGATGAGGAAAGGCTCGAGACAGGCAGGACCTTGTGCAGGATGACGGAAGCGCGCGGTGTGCGTGCGGTGCTGACGTGCATGAAGCCCGGCGGCGAGTGGCTCAGGCCATAAGTACGGAGCGGTGCAGGAGTGTGACCTGAGGTCAGTCTTTGATGATAAATATATGAAACACCACAAGGGTGTGACCTTGATGTCGGTCGTCGACCGGCAGAGTACTGAAAGGAATAATCGGGATGGATGATCTGATAATAGTTCGAGGCGGAGGTGATCTGGCGACGGCGGTGATACACCGGCTGTGGAGCGCGGGCTTCATAGTGATGGCGCTGGAGACAGATAAACCTTCGTCGATACGCAGACATGTGGCGGCAAGTGAAGCGGTGTACAGGGGAAGTCAGACTGTCGAGGGAATGACGGCGAGACTGGCTGCGGATGCCGCAGAAGCAGAGAAAATAATAGAATATGGAGATGTGCCCGTGGTGAAAGACCCGGGTGGCAGGTACATCAGGATCATGGAACCGGAGATCGTAGTCGACGGCATCATCGCAAAGCGAAACACAGGGACGACGATAGATATGGCGCCGCTCACGATCGCGCTCGGACCAGGATTCACAGCGGGAGTGGATGCTGACTACGTGATAGAGACGATGAGAGGCCACGACCTCGGCAGGATGATCTCGGAGGGAAGCGCACTGCCGGATACGGGCGTCCCGGGAAATATCGGCGGTTATACGAAGGAACGCGTGATGCACGCGGAGCACGAAGGGATCCTCAGATCGGTACACAAGATCGGAGACCATGTGGCTGCGGGCGATGTGATCGCGGTAATAGAGACGGCGGAAGGAGAGAAAGCTCTCAATGCCTCGATCACCGGAGTGATCAGAGGGATCATACATGACGGATACGAAGTGAAGCCGGGGCTAAAGGTCGCAGACATAGACCCGAGAGAGGACTCTTACAAAAACTGCTTCACGATCTCGGACAAAGCGCGGTGCATATCAGGAAGCGTGCTGGAACTCGTGTGCAGGCACATGCGCGGCAGAGATCGCGGCATATGATACGTATGCATGCAGCGGACCGGCATATGAACAGACCGGCAGATGAAAGGAAATCATCATATGAATGATGCGAAAGACGATAGATACGGAAAATGCGATATAGAATTCTGCAAAGGTGGCGGATGTACGGCGAAGCTTGGAGCCGGAGCGCTCAGCAGAGTGCTTGGGATGATACCGAAGCGCAATGCAGATGAGAGCCTGATAGTCGGATACGACAGCAGTGATGATGCCGCAGTATACAGGATATCACCCGATACCGCTATGATCCACACGCTGGATTTTTTCCCGCCGATGGTGGAGGACCCGTATACGTTCGGGCAGATCGCGGCGGCAAATGCGCTCAGCGATGTATTCGCGATGGGCGGACGCGTGGTGACTGCTCTGAACATAGTGTGCTTTCCGGAAGACATGGATCTGAACGTGCTCGGACGCATAATGCAGGGCGGAGCTGAGAAAGTGGCGGAAGCAGGCGGCATGCTGGCCGGAGGTCATTCGATAAATGATAGCGACGTCAAGTACGGGCTTTCAGTGACAGGTATGGTCCATCCGGATCACATATACAGAAATGACACGGCAGCGGCCGGCGATGCGCTGGTGCTGACGAAGAAGCTGGGAACGGGTATGATCTGCACGGCAGGACGCATCGGTCAGGCATCAGGATCTGCGATGCAGGAAGCCATCGACTCGATGACTACTCTCAACCGTAAAGCCGCAGAGATATCACGCAGCTTTGCAGTAAACGCATGCACCGATGTGACAGGCTTCGGACTGCTGGGGCATCTCCACGAGATGATGGGCGGCAGGCTTTCGTGCATCATAGATGCGGAAAGGGTGCCGGTAATGGAAAGCGCACTGCAGTATGCAGATGAGTTTTATATCACGGCGGCAGGGCAGAGGAACAGAAATCATGTCGGGACGGCTGTCGCATTTGACGGCATACCGTTCGGAATGGAGGAAGTGCTGTTCGACCCTCAGACGTCGGGAGGACTGCTGCTGGCTCTGGATCCGGCCGAAGCGGAAGCGATGGCTGCCGAGATGAGGAATGCCGGACTTTCGGCTTCAGTGATCGGCAGAGTCACGGAGAAAGGCGAGCATGAGATAACAGTAAGGAAGAGTGTACTTATAGAAAAGCAGGAAAGCCTGATCGTGACGTTTGCGACGACGGCGATGGCTATGGCTATGGAAAAGGCCTGCAGGGAAGAAGGGTCTCCAGGGAGGCTTATCCCTGTTCCGGGATTCATATCAGCTGGCTGCGGTTTGGCATGGTGTGCAGCCCCCGGGGATGAAAGCACGGTCAGGGGGCTGATGGAAAGAAAGAAGATAGTCTGGCAGGAGATAAGGCATGATATATTTTGACAATGCGGCGACTACGCTGTGCAAGCCGCCCGGAGTGGCAGAGGCTGTCGCAGAGGCTGTCGTATCGCTCGGCAATGCCGGAAGAGGAGCCCACGGAGTCTCACTTGATGCGGCCAGAATGATATACGGCGTCAGAGAAAAGCTGTGCAGGCTTTTCAACGCGGAGGATCCGACACGCATAGCGTTCACGTCGGGAGGTACGGAGAGTCTGAATATCGCTATAAAAGGTATAGCCGGGCCGGGAGATCATCTGATAACCACAGCCGCGGAGCACAATTCCGTGCTGAGACCGTCATATGAAATGCAGGCGGCAGGAGCGGAGCTCACGGTGGTGTCGTGCGACGATCTCGGCAGAGTCGATCCTCAGGATATAGAGAGGAATATAAGGGCGAACACGAAAGCAGTGATATGCACTCACGGGTCGAATGTGACCGGGAATATCCCTGATATGGAAAGGATCGGCGCGATAACGTCGCAATATGATATATCGCTTATTGCCGATGCCTCACAGGCGGCCGGAGAATGCATGATAGATGTCCGGAAATCGTCGATAGACGTTCTGTGTTTCACCGGGCACAAGGGACTGTTCGGACCGCAGGGGACGGGCGGTATTTACGTAAGGGAAGGCGTAGAGCTGAGACCTCTAAAGACGGGAGGGAGCGGAGTGCAGAGCTTCAGCAGGACTCATCCGGCGGAAATGCCGACCTCGCTTGAAGCGGGCACGCTGAATTCCCACGGGATCGCAGGACTCGACGCAGCGCTGGACTGGATCCTTGAAACAGGCATCGATGAGATATCACGTAAAACAAGATCGCTTGCCGGCAGATTCTGTGAGGGCTTGAAAGAAATACCGCAGATAAAGGTATACGGCGACCTTTGCATGAAAAGAAGACTCCCTGTCGTATCGCTGAATATAGGCGATACGGACTCATCGTATATAAGCGATGTATTATACCGAGATTTCGGGATAGCCACGAGACCGGGCGCGCACTGTGCTCCGCTGATGCATGAGACGTTCGGAACAGAGGCCCGGGGCGCCGTGAGATTCAGTTTTTCATATTTCAACAGTGAAGATGAGGTGGATGAAGCGATCAGAGCGCTGAGAAAAATATCAGGAGAGGAGATGATGTAGAATGAAGACAAAAACGATAGACGCAAGAGGGCTCACATGCCCGCTGCCGGTGATAAATGCGAAAAAAGCGGCTGAAGAAATGGGGCAGGAGGGTATACTGACCGTCCGCGTCGATAACGAGATAGCGGTCCAGAACCTGCAGAAATTTGCAGCGCAGAAGGGGTATACGGCTTCCGGCGAGAAAGAAGCGGAAAAGGAGTACCGTGTAGTGATCGATGTTTCAGGTGCAGACAGCGCTCCGGAGATCTCAGGGACTGCTGCGCAGGATAAGAGCGGCGTCATATCCGCAGCCAGAAACGATGAAAACGCCAGATCAGCGACAGTTACGGGAGCTGCAGGGTGCGCGCCTGATGTGATAAGATCCGGAATGGTGGTCGTGCTGTCCGCCGATATGATGGGGACAGGCGACGACGCGCTCGGAAAAACACTGATGAAGTCGTTCGTGTTCGCACTGACGAAGCAGGATGTGCTTCCGGAAACAGTGCTGTGCTACAACCGCGGCGCGTATCTTTCATGCAAAGGCTCAGAATCTTTCGAGGATCTGAAGGCGCTTGAGGCAGAAGGTGTCAGCATCATGACGTGCGGCACATGTCTCGACTACTACGGCCTCAAGGATGAGCTGGGTGTCGGCTCCGTGACGAATATGTATGAGATCGTTGAGGTCATGGAAAAGGCAGTCACGGTCATCAGGCCGTGATGTGCATATATCATCCGTGCCGTCATGTGATCCGGGGTATACAGAACGGAACATGTGCAGGCAGATCGTGACCGCGGTCTGTGCGCTACATGTACGTCATATGCTGCATGCTCTTCGATATATGAAATACGATACGACTGCTGCGACGATCTCGGTCAGCCAGAATGCGTGCCATACGCCGCAGGCGCCGAACACCCGGCTGAGCAGGAAAGCCAGAGGCAGTATCACGATGATGTACCGTATCAGTGATATCATCAGAGACGCTGTACCCTTTCCAAGACCTTCGAGAGCACCGGACAGTATCACTGGCGCCGATGAAATGATGAATCCGGCACTGATGATCCTGATGGCTGAAGCTCCGATGCTGACGATCTCCGCATCACTTGTGAATATACCTATCAGGCGGCCGGGCATCAGAAGGCATACGGCAGTGCCGGCCAGCATTATACAGGCGACCGTTATGGTCGCTATTTTTACGATCTCACGTACCCGGTCGTTCCTGCCGGCGCCGTAATTGTATCCGACCAGCGGTCTGATACCCTGGACCACGCCGTTCGCAGAAAGATACAGGAACGTCTGCAGCTTGTAGTAGACTCCGAGCACGAACACATATCCGGACGAAAACGATGACAGTATCGCATTGAGTACGGATATCTGAACGGACGGCAGCGCCAGATTGAGAGTGGCCGCATTGCCTATGGAGTACAGCCGTTTTATCATGTAAAGCTCAGGACGGCAGTATTTCAGGCGGAATCTCACAGGCAGCGGTCTCAGCACGTAGAGCGCTATATATATCAGCACAGGCAGGCTTTGTCCGATGCCCGTTGCAATGGCCGCACCCCTGATCCCCAGCTGCGGGAATGGGCCGATCCCGAATATCATCAGCGGATCCAGTATGATGTTCGTGATGCAGCCTGCCGCGAGGCAGAACATCGTGGTCTTCATACGCCCTGTTGCCTGGAATATCTTTTCACATGTCAGGAACATGCAGTCCATCGGAGCAAAGAGGAAAACATACCGCGAATATTCGATCCCGTAGTTCGTGATCGCAGCGTCATCAGTGAACATCGACAGGAACCAGGGCATCACTGAAATGCATATGGCTGTAAGTATGAATCCATGTATGATACTCAGCAGCGTACCGCTTGAGACCGCCCGGTCCGCAGGCTCGCTTTTCTCCTGACCGAGATAAAATGCGACAGTGGCGTTGATCCCTATCGCAAAGCCCACAGCTGCGGAATGCGATAGGTTCTGTACCGGAAACAGCAGTGACAGAGCCGTCATGGCTTTCACATCCAGCTGCGCCACGAAAAAAGAATCCACTATATTATACAGTGCGTTGACCGCCATCGAGATCGCCATGGGATATGACATCGTAAGTACGAGCGGTAGCACTTTTTTTTCTTTCATAAAATCCTGATCCATTTAAAATCCTTTCTGTTACCGTGTGTCTGCTGCCAAAAAACAGAAAACACACGAGTACATCGATAGCTTCAATGTCTTCGTGTGGCGAAAAGTAAAGACAGCGTGCTGCCTTCAGAAAAATCCACACCGCTCCGCAGAGCGGTTTTGTAGCTAGATTCTATCAGCAAAGATCAGGGCTGTCAAGATGTCAGCATATGTCAGCCGCCAGCGCGGATTTGAAATCCTGCCGCATATGTGGTAAATTATATTCTGTATGAGTATCTGCATTTTGCAGAAAAGAAATAAATGAGACGATCATGAGACAGGAGAAACAGATGACGGAATTACTGGCGCCGGCAGGCAATATGGAGGCACTGAAAGCAGCGATAGCAAACGGCTGCGATGCGATCTATCTGGGACTGCAGAAATTCGGCGCGCGAGCATATTCGGACAACTTCTCGGCAGACACGCTGAAGGAAGCTGTCGACTATGCGCATCTGAGAGATGTGAAAATATATGTGACGATGAATACCATCGTGTTCGAAGACGAGATCAGCGATATGCAGGAGCAGCTGCGGCAGCTCAATGAGATATGTGTGGACGGGATCATCGTGCAGGATCTGGCCGTGTTTGACTATGCCGAGAAGCATTTTGCCGACATGGAGGTCCACTGTTCGACGCAGATGGGGATAGACGATCTGGAAGGGACGCTGCTTTTCAAAGAGCTTGGCGCCGACAGAGTCGTGCTGGCGCGTGAAGTCGATATCGACAAGGCGAAAGCTATACGAAAGGCGGCAAAAATACCGCTTGAGATCTTCGTGCACGGCGCGCTTTGCGTATCGTACTCCGGAAACTGCCTCATGTCCGGGCTGATCGGATACCGCAGCGGCAACCGCGGAAGATGCGTGGGCTCGTGCCGCAAGCAGTACGAGATCATCGACATGACGACGGGAGCGTCTCTCGGCAGGAATTACATCTTATCGACGAAAGACCTGAATACCATCGACTATACGGATGACCTGAAGGTGATCGATTCGCTGAAAATAGAAGGCCGTATGAAAGAACCGGCATATGTTGCGAACGTCGTGGCGCGCTACAGGAAAGCACTCGACGGCGACATCAGCGAGGAGGACAGGGAAGATCTCCGCAAGACTTTCAACAGGACGTACACGAAGGGCTATCTGTTCGGGGAAGACCCCGGCGATATCACCAATATCAGCAGACCGAACAATTTCGGCTATGAGATCGGCAGGATCACGAGGGTCTACCGAGGCATGTACGAAATAGCGCTCGACCGCGTGCTGAACCAGAACGACATCATCAGGATCGACCACGACGGGGAAGACGTCAATCTGTCAGTCGTGAAGCTGTATGACAGAGACGGCAGGCTGATAAATCATGCTGACAAAGTGTGCTATATCCGGATCAAGGAAAAGCTATGGCCGGGTGACGTGGTCTACAAGACGAAGGACTATCATTTTTACAAGGAGCTGGAAAGCTCACTCGACGGGGAATTCAGGCGTTTTCCGCTGGACATGAAGGTCTACGCGTATCCCGGATCCGCCCTCGTCATAGATGCAGAGGCGTTCGGCCTGCAGTACCTTTACGAGAGCGAAGAGATCATCAGTGAAGCGGTGAAAAGCCCGACGACGAAAGAACAGGTGGTTAAACAGCTTTCGAAGCTGAACGATACCGTGTTCGAACTCGGCAGCGTGGAATTCGAGGAATACGATGCGTTCATACCGGCAAAGCTGCTGAACAGTGCCAGACGGCAGATCGCCCTGGCTCTCTGCGAGGCGAAGCTCGGAAAATGGAAAAACCGTACGAAGACCGTGGAGCCTGAAGAAGGCCTGACCTTCCCGCATCGGGAGCCGTACCTGACGGCGACTGTCACGACCATGGAACAGTACGAGGCGTGCAGATCGTGCGGCATAAAAGACATATATTTTGACAATATTATACGAAGAAATCAGAACACATATGAAGAGAAGGACGGCGAGCTGCTGATCGGCGGATACGGCGGGATCTATCGCTACAGGGATACTAATCCGTTTGTGACGGACTACTCGCTCAACGTCGTCAATGCTGAAAGCTGCAGGCAGCTTCACGAGCTCGGTGCTAAGCGCATCACGCTGTCGTACGAGCTGAACAGGAACCAGATCAGCAATCTGGTGGAGGCTTACAGGGATGCAAACGGCGGATATCCGGCGCTTGAGATGATCGTGTACGGACGCGCACCGCTGCTCTTTACGAAATACTGTCCGCTGAAGAAAATGGGGCAGTGCGGCCTTTGCAAAAAGAACAGCTATGAGCTGAAGGACGAGTACGGGGAGTTCCCGGTGCTGTCGCATGATGACTGCACTACTACGATACTGAACGGCAAGATCCTGAATCTGCTGGATGAGATGACGTCGGTGAATGGTGTGGAAGCGTTCAGGCTGAACTTTACGATAGAGTCTGCCGACGAAGTGAAGCGCATCATCGGCACGGCGCAGAAAAAGCTTGCAGGGTCGCTGGAAAAATCGGTGTTCAGGCAGAAGACGGACACGAGAGGACATTTCAACAAGGAAATTTTATAGGTTATGGAAAAGGAAAGAGAAAATTTGATTCGAGTGGAAAACCTTTCTTTTGGTTTTCGCGCAAAAGATTTATATAAAGATGTTTCGTTCACGCTGGAAGCGGGGCAGCACTGCGCGCTGATCGGCAGCAACGGCACGGGAAAATCCACGCTGGTGGAGATCCTGACCGATCCGGAGGAGTATCTGTATGACGGAAAGATCATCGTGGATGAAAACTGCCGCATCGGGTATGCCAGTCAGTTCAGCGTACGCGACAAGCTGAGTGACCGAACGGTGTTCGAGTATCTGAGCGAGCGGTTCACGGAGCTGCAGGAACAGATCGCGGCGGTCTGCGAGGAGATGGCGCAGGCGGAGGATCTTGAGGCTTCGTATGCAAAGTATCAGCAGCTTCTCGACCGGAACGAGGCTATGGACGGCGATAATTATGAAAGCAATATATCGAAGCAGCTGGCTGCGGCCGGCATGAGCGGGCTTGCGGATACGAAGCTGCACGAGATAAGCGGCGGGGAGTACAAGCTGTTGCAGATAATGCGGGAAATGCTGCTGGCGCCTGATCTGCTGATCCTCGATGAGCCGGATGCGTTCCTGGATTTCGGGAATCTGGCGGGTCTGTGTCAGCTGATAAACGAATACAAAGGGACGATGCTGGTGATCACGCATAACAGATATCTGCTGAATCACTGCTTCAACAAGATACTTCATCTGGAAAACGGTGATCTGCAGGAGTTCGACGGCACTTATACCGAGTACAGGTGCTCGATCCTCAGGGAAAAGCTGGCACTGAAGCTGCAGAATATCGAGGAGCAGGATGAGATCGCGCGCACTCAGGAGATGGTAGATATACTGAGGAAGCGTGCGTCGGAAAAGGTCAATCCGGTCATCGGCCGGTCGGTCAATGCAAAGCAGTCGCAGCTGGATCGTCTCGTGGCGCGGCAGATAAAGGCGCCGTTCATAGAGATACGCGAACCGGAGATCGTGCTGCCTGAGGTCAGACCTGAGGGCGAAGGCTCAGAGCCGGTGCTGAGCGTCACGGATTATCAGGTGAGCTTTGACGAGGACCTGCTGGAGCACGTTGACTTCCAGCTGATGCCCGGTGAAAAGGCGGCGCTGATCGGCGCCAACGGAACAGGAAAGACGACGCTGGTGCGCGACATACTGCGAAATGACGATCCGGCGATCCATATAGATGAAAATATCAGTTATGCGTGCCTTTCCCAGCTGCAGGAAGAAAGTCTGGAAGAGGAAAAGACTGTGTATGAGATCATGCAGGATGCGGGATTCATGACGCGCGACGAGGTGCGAAGGTGCCTTGCGAAATACTGCCTGTCTGAGGAATGCATGGATCAGAAAGCGGGACAGCTTTCCGGCGGCGAAAAGAACCTGCTGCAGATCGCTCTGCTGGCGGCTTCAGACGCGCAGCTGCTGATACTGGATGAGCCGACGAGCCATCTGGATCTTTACGCTCAGACCGCGCTGGAAAAGGCGATCGCAGACTACAAGGGAGCTGTGCTGATGGTGACGCATGACTTCTATCTGGCGGCCGGATGCGCGGACTTTATACTGCTTGTCGAGGATAATACTGTAAGGCGGATGCGAGCCAGAAAGTTCCGAAAGATGGTCTATGACAGGTATTTCGATTCGGCATACCTGGAGACCGACAGAAGAAAGCAGGAGCTGGAAGCGGCTATCACTGAGGCTTTTAAAAATAACGATCTGACAGCCGTGGACAAGCTCTGCGGACAGCTGGAAGAGCTGAGTCAGGTGAAATAGATCATATGACGGATATGACGTCGGAGGATGGCGCATTAACGATTTAAGATCATAAATCGTTAATGCGCCATCCTTTTTTTCAGATTTTACCGGCTTTTCAAAACTTCACAATATCGTTTCATAAACGTTTCATAAAGGGTCCGTAATATATCTTTTGAAGCGATAATAAACTGCTGCTGCATAAGAAATAAAGGAGGGAAATTTTATGAAAAAAGTATTACTCGGTTTTTAACTCTATTTCAATATTCAGATATAGATGAGGATAAGTAGATTAATTGTGAAAAAACAGAAAGGGACTTGGTAAAAAAGTGATAAAAAATGCCATAGCATATATTACAAGGAAAAAAAACAGAACTTTTATCATATTTGTTATCTTAACAATACTTCTTTCCTGCCTGTACTCGTGTTTAAGCATAATGAAATCAAGCAACAGCCTGGAAGAGTCTTTATATAAGATTTCTAATTCTTCGTTATCAATAACAAAAAAAGACGGCGGTTATTTTGATATTCACCAGTTTAAGGATATAGAAAAAATAAAAGAAGTTGAAGAAAAAGTTTTTCAGTATAATGGATTGGCAAAACCCATAAAAGCTAAAGTGGTCGATGGAGAACAAAAAATAGAGAGAGATGATTTGCCTGATGAATTTAAAAATGTTCTTTCTCTGGAAGCTGCAAATAAGACTGAAAAAAATACGTTATTTAACAGTGGAGTCTTTACCATTAAAAAAGGCAGGAATATTGAAGAAAATGACAGAAGAAAAATTCTTATACATGAAGATTTTGCAAAAGAAAATAATTTAAAGTTAAATGATGTAATCAGCCTTGAATTGATTGAAATTGATAACAATGGGCAAAAAAAAGAATGTAAATTTGAAGTCGTAGGTATCTTCTCCGGGAAAAAGCAGGAAAAATATACGGGATTATCTTCTGATTTCAGTGAGAACATGGTCTTTGTCGATTATGAGACAAGTCAAGAGGCATTGGGCAGGACAGAAGGTTCTGAAGTTGCCAGCAAAATTCTGATGTTTTCAAGCAGTCCGGAAGCCACAGATTCAGCATTGAATAAAATAAAAAGGCTTAAAATCGATTGGTCGGAGTATACCATTGAAAAAGACACCACTGCGTTTGAAGAAACATTAGATTCTGTAAGGGGTATAAAATATATTATAAAAATAATGACTTGTTCTGTCATGTTGAGTGGAATAGTCGTTCTTTCACTGATATTGATCCTATGGTTAAGGGAGAGAATTTATGAAATAGGAGTATTATTATCAATTGGTATCAGTAAGATAAAGATCGTGACTCAATTTATTCTGGAATTGATATTTATATCTCTTCCATCCATAATATCATCTTTATTTCTAGGCAACTTATTATTAAGTCAGATTGTTGACGGGTTTATCAGTTCTGATAACTCAGCGGCCATTATCAATAGTTTGTTTAATAAAAACGATTGGATATTGTGTTTGGAAAATTTGATACAAAGCTATTTCATATTGATAAGTATTATTATTTTGTCAGTGATCGTCGCTTCCACCATGATATTAGTAAAGAAACCAAAAGAAATATTATCAAAAATAAGTTAGGAGATCAAAATGGATGTATTAGAAATGAAAAATGTAACATATAGTTACACCAACTCAAGGGAGAAAATTTTATCATCAGTAAATCAAAAATTTCAACTTGGAAAATTTTATGCGATAATAGGCAAATCAGGCGCAGGAAAGTCTACTCTGCTTTCTTTATTAGCTGGACTGGACAAACCTCAGACCGGTCAAGTCTTATTTAAAAATGAAAATATAGAGAAAAAGGGATATAGTAACCATAGAAAAAATAATATATCTTTAGTATTTCAAAACTACAATCTGATAGACTATTTGTCTCCAATTGAAAATGTCAGATTAGTAAATAAAAAATCATCAGAAAGTATTTTGATCGAATTAGGTCTTGATGAAAAACAGATAAAAAGAAATGTAATGAAATTATCAGGTGGTCAACAGCAAAGAGTTGCTATAGCAAGAGCTTTAGTGTCGGAAGCACCTGTAATATTAGCAGACGAACCTACAGGTAATCTGGATAGTGCTACTGCCGGAGAAATAATAGCGATATTAAAGAAGCTGGCTAAAGAGAGAAATAAATGTGTGATAGTTGTAACACACAGTAAAGAGGTCGCAGATGCCGCAGACGTCATTTTAGAGCTGAGTGGTAAAAAACTAAAAGAAGTAAGTAAAATCAATACGGAGGTGTAGTAATGATAAAAAATGCTTTTGCATACGTAACTAGAAAAAGTTTGAAATCAGTCATAATATTATTAGTTATTTTATCAATGTCAACTCTTAGTCTGATCAGTTTGTCTATTAAAGATGCTACAAACAGGGCTTCAGAAGAAACTTTCGGCAGTATTACAAATAGCTTTTCTATGGAAATAAACAGGCAGGTAAATCCAGGCACACCCAGGGGAGGAGGCAATGTAAAAGGACAGGATATTAAAAAAATATCCGAAACTGAAAATATACAGTCTTATGTTAAAAGGATAAACAGCGTAGCTGATCTGGTTGATCATGACATTATAGAAACTCAGGAAACGCTTGCATATCAATCACCGGAGAGAGCAAAAAACTTTAAGAGAACTGTCATGCTGACGGGAGTTAATGACTCGTCAAAAGAAACAAAATTCGTGTCAGGAGCCTATAAATTGATTGAAGGCGAACATTTGGAAAATCAGGATAAAAACAAAGTTCTGATGCATAAAGATTTGGCAGAAAAGAATAATTTGAAAGTTGGAGATAAGATAAAAGTAAAGTCTAATTTATTTGATGCTGATAATGAGAAAGGTGCAGATGAAACGGTCGAAGCGGAGATAAAAGGTCTTTTTGATGGACATAATAATGGTGGTGTAAGTGCAGCACAAGAGCTTTACGAAAATACTCTGATAACGGATATCGACACAGCTGCTAAAGTTTACGGGAATACAGAAGATACAGCAGTATATCAGGATGCGACTTTTTTTGTAAAAGGCGATAAGAATTTAGATAAGGTGATAAAAGATCTCGGAAAACTGGATATAAATTGGAGAGATTATAATTTGATCAAAAGTTCATCGAATTATCCTGCATTGCAGCAGTCCATATCAGGTATATATTCAATAGCGAATAAGTTGTTTGCCGGCTCTCTGATATTTGCAGGTGCTGTAGTTTCGTTACTGCTGTTTCTGTGGATGAATGCCAGGAAAAAAGAGATAGCAGTTTTATTATCATTAGGAGTTTCCAAGTTAGCAATTTTCGGGCAATTCTTAATGGAATTGATGTTCATATCAATTCCGGCATTTACAGGAGCTTATTTCTTAGCTAGGTTTACAGGTGCTAACCTTGGAAATAATATATTAAATAAGGTAACTGGTGATATCACTAAACAGATAGCAAAACAATCATCATCGAGCCAGCTTGGCGGAGGGGCAGAAGTTGATGGATTCAACAAAACTTTGACAAGTCTGGATATCAGCATATTGCCAAAGTCTATGCTGTATGTGATTTTATTCATGAGTCTGGTGCTTATAATATCTCTGATCATTTCCTCAGCAGGTATTTTAAAGAAAAATCCAAAAGATTTATTGATTGATAATAAATAAAAACTGTCGGTGCCATTTGGCACCTATAGTTTTTTATGGGTGAGAGGGGCTGCATGTCAGCCCCTGCCCGATTGACTGTCTGAAAAATCAAATAATATATAAATTAAATCGTAAAAAAACATAGTAGGAATATGTGATATATAATATAATCATATAAATCAAAAAAAGGAGACTGGCTATGAAGATATTGGTTGTTGAAGATGATAAAACGCTAAGAGAAGGAATAAGTGAATACTTATCGGAATTCGGTTATATTGTTATGGAAGCAAAAGACGGCAGCGAAGCTATATCCAAATTTAATAATGATATAAATTTGATCATTTTAGATATTCAGATACCATTCATAAACGGATTAGATGTGTTAAAAGAAATCAGGAAGAAAAGCAAGGTGCCGGTTTTGATGCTGACAGCGTTTAGTGATGAAGAATTTAAGATCGAAGCATTCACTAATCTGGCAGATGGTTATGTAGAAAAGCCTTTTTCATTACCAGTGTTAAAGGCAAGGATCGATTCTCTGATCAAAAAGAACTTTGGAGAGATAGAGAAATTCGAATATAAAAATATAGATGTTAATTTTACCAGTTATACTGCAAAAATAAATGATGAGGATATAGATATAAATGCAAAAGAGCTGGAAATACTAAAGTGTTTGCTGGATAACGAAGGGCAAGTATTAACGAGAATGCAAATAATTGATAATGTCTGGAAGGAAACAGAAGAAGTTCCCTATGATCGTGTAATAGACGTATACATCAAGGAATTGAGAAAAAAATTAGAATTGGATTGTATCATCACTATTAGAAATGTAGGCTATAAATTGGAGAGAAAATGAAAAATCTAAAGATATTTCCCAAAATGTTTATACAAATATTTTCTGTTATTTTAGTAATAATCATATTGATCCATTTATTGGTTTTCTTGATTTTTCCTAAAACATATCTGGAGACTAGAAAAGAAGAGATTTCCGGTAAGGCAAATGAAATTTCCGGCAATATGAATGGAAAAGGATTAGAATATATAGAACAAACTTTGGATTTTTATTCTGAAATCAGTGAGATAAAAGTATTTGTAAAGGCCGGGAACAGGAATAATGAAATACAGATCAGAAATAATGTGGATATTGACTTGGAAAGTGATAATAATTCTCTGATAATTGAAGAAAGAGAAATAACACTTGATGATGGTAAAAAAATAGATCTGCAATTCGTTTCTACAGCTGATATGCAAAAAGATGCAAAAGATTTAAGTTTTAAATTTTTACCGTATTCATTATCGGTATCAATTTTGTTTTCTGCTATTGTTTCTTTAATATACGCGAAATCAGTAAAGAATAACATAGATGAAATAAAAAATGTTACTGACAAAATGATGGAGCTTGATAAGAATGCTCGTTTAGAATATGATTCGAAGGATGAAATAGGAGAATTAAAACAACAGATCAATGATTTGTATGATGCTTTATTAAGAACAATTGATGATCTGGAATTTAAAAATAAAGAGATCTTAAAACTGGAAAAGTTAAAATATGATTTTTTCAAAGGGGCATCTCATGAACTTAAAACTCCTCTTGCCAGTCTTAAAATAATACTGGAGAACATGAAATATAATATAGGCAAGTATAAAGACAGAGACCTTTATATCAATGACTGCATTGATATAGTTGACAGCTTAACAAAAAATATCTCTCAGATCATATCAGTTTATTCTATAGAAAACCTGAAGAATGATGAAGAATTATTAAATATAAATTATATATTAGAAGATGTATTAGAAAAGTATGAAGTATTAGCAAGCCAGAAAGATATAAGGATCAACAATTATATATCAGATGAAGAGATTTATATAGGTAAAACCGCCTTAAAGATTGTTTTATCTAATTTGATCAGTAATGCGGTAAAATATACTGATGTGCGCGGAGTTATCAATATTGGAGCAGATAAAGGATGGTTATATATTGAAAATTCATATAAAAATGATAAAATTCTGGATATAGATAAATTATTTGAGGTTGAGTTTGACCTTAATAAGGAAAATAGTAATGGCTTAGGGTTATATATTGTCAGTAATCTTTTGAATAACTATAAAATAGAATATAAAGCTTTACAGAATAAAGATAGTTTTGTATTTAAAATAAAATTATCTTCTTAGATACTGTTTGAAATAACAATCTGACACAAGCGTCAAAGCGCGTGGTTCAGGATCCGGAAAGTTATTGACAGTATTGATGCTGATGCGGCGGTATAGTAGGGGGGCAGCGATCTATGGACAGGTTTTTAGATAAAATCAAGGAACAATTGATGCGGATGAAAGAAAATGAAAAAGATGAGTGGATCCTTTCGCAGGCTAAGATACTTCCGGAATGGAAGCAGGAGGACTTTTATAAAAGCGTTTGCGGCAGCAAAAAGGTCATAGATATGCCCGAGCGCAAAGAAATCACTGAGTTATGTGAAAAAGTCAGGAATGGTGAAATCACCGTTGAGTATGAGACTCATTATGTTGAATTTGATGATTATGGCCATTTCCATGATGACTGGGAGTACGTTTTTTATGATCCTGAAAATGCCATGCCGGTTATCGTATCAGCAATAAAAGGATGTCATGATTTGATCGTGCTGGAAGAATATAAGGATGCATTTGAAATACTGGATGATATCATCAGGCTTGAATTTGTCATAGAAGACCATCCGGATACAGATGACGTTTGTGAAGAAGACTATATGGATCTCGATATGGCAGTGCATGAAAGGATACTGTCGTTGAACCGGGATGATTTGCTGAGGGATTATATCGAGGCATGCAGGCACAGTACAAAAGATCGAGGCAGCGCAGCAGAGAAGATTGTCGCTGCCTTTGAAATGGAGCTGTTCAAAAATTGTAATGTACGTTACTGCATGCCGGTTTCAGAAAATGATCTTCTTTTGCAGGAAATCAAAAAGAAACTGGCGGAAGATCTGAAATTCTTTAAAACAGAATTTAATGAAAACGCCAAGAAAGAGAAGTACTACTGGAGCGAGTTTCGTGACAGAGAGCGGATCCGGCGAATAAGAGAACTGCTGGAGTACTTTGAAAAAAGTGGCAGCAAAACCACAGCAGCAATTGCAGGATTGCAGGAAACTCATAAAAAATAATAATTCTATCTTGAAAAATTGAAATTCTTATGTATAATAAAAAATAGCGGCGCTATTTTTTGAGAGACGGAGGAAGATATTGCAAAAAGGTGAAGCGACAAAACAACATCTGCTGGAACTGGCAAAAGCAGAATTTTTGAAAAAGGGATACAGTGAAGCATCAGTTCGCAATATTGCAAAAACCGCAGGATTGACAACAGGTGCAGTATTTCGCTATTTCCCGGATAAGGCCGCGCTCTTTGATGCGCTTGTATCAGAAGCAGCTGATACTCTTATGAATCAGTTCAAGGCAGCGCAAGATGCACATTTCGATTTGATCCCGGAAGAAAAAACGACTGAAAGCATAGAGCTGTCTACAGATTATCTGAATCATTTTATCAATTATATTTATGATAATTTTGATGCATTCAAGCTGGTGGTCTGTTGCTCTGAAGGAACCGGATATGCAAACTATATTCATGATTTAGTGGAATCGGAAGTCTCTCAAACGGAAGTCTATTATGAACAGCTCCGCCAGCTTGGCAAGCTGGAAGGAAACATAAGTCATGATCTGCACCATATGATCACCAGTGCTTATTTCACCGCAGTTTTTGAAACGGTAGCACATGATATGGACAGAGAACGGGCTGTTGAATATGTAAACGAGCTTGCTGTATTTTTTAACCATGGCTGGAACGGTCTGTTGAGGCTCATCTGAGCCTTAATTTTAAGGGTGAGAGTTAGTGAATTCTAACCGAATTGTTAAGAGGGGTTATCTATGAAAGGAAGATTATTATGAGTCAGACAAAAAAGTGGACTGTAAAAGATGTAATTACAACGGTATTACTCTCGGTGTTGTTGATCCTTATTCAACTTGTCGTCAATATGGTGTGCATGGTGAACGATTTTGTGAGCATGGTGCTGTCAGTCGGTTTCACTATGCTGTTGTGTGCGCCGATCTATTTCCTCATGGTCAGCCGTGTACGTCAACGGGGTGTTTCCTTCGTTTACATGACCATTTTGGGGATCGTTTTTCTCATTATGGGGAACTGGTATCTATTGCCCTATTATATGGTGATTGGTACTATCTGCGAAGCTATTTTATGGAAAAACGGATGGGAATCTAAAAAGAAAATGACGGCTGCATGGACGATAGCCAGCTTACTGTATAATGGCGTCAACCTGTTGCCGCTCTGGTTTTTCTGGGATACTTATGAAGAATTTGCTGTTTCCAGTGGCATGGAACAGAGCTACATTGATTCTTTTGTACGGTATTATTCTTCTCCAGGATGGCTGATCTTCATTATTCTTTTTACAACTATCTGCGGTTTTATTGGGAGTTTGACAGGTGGACGGCTTATGGACAAGCATTTTAAGAAAGCTGGGGCACTCTGATGCAGAGGGAGAACTTTGCGGTACCGGTTAAGTTGTGGGCATCAAGCTGTGCCATAGTCGGTATTTCTATGACATCCAATACAGTGCTGACCTGCATCCTGGCACTGTCCGGATTTCTTTATCTTTCGGTTCAGCATAATTGGCGGGCACTGAGGTCTTTTGGCGTGTTTTATATTGCTATGGCGGTACTGCTGTATTTGATCCGGTATCAGGGTCTTCATATGGTTGTTTTTTCAGAGTTTTATGTGCTGATGTTCTGGAACCTGTTTGCCGTTTTTATTGTTGGCTGGGATTTGATCACGACACCCCCTGGAGAACTGTCAGCATTTATGTCTCGTATCCATATGCCGACTGCCGGTGTTTTGGGATTACTGGTTATGTTCCGTTTTTTCCCTACGATGAAAGCAGAGCTGAAAAGTGTATGGCTTTCTATGCGTAACAGGGGACTTGCAGCTCCGGCTCAACTTCTGTTACACCCTGTGGTTTCCTGCGAATATGTACTGGTACCTCTGCTGCTGCGCTGTCTTCAAATTGCCGATCAGCTTTCCGTTTCTGCTGTGGCACGTGGTGCAGAGGCTCCGGGCAAACGGGGCAGCTATTATGAAAAAGATATGACTATCAAGGATTGGAGCTGCCTGATCCTGTGGAGTGTCGTGACTTTTCTGTTTTTGTGGATAGGAGGTGTGCGTGCATGATACGGATGAAAGATGTTTCTTTCCGGTATTTAAACAGCACGGAAGGAGTATCCGGGATTGATCTTATGATTAATGAGGGGGAGTGCGTAGTGTTTACCGGACCATCCGGCGGCGGAAAAACCACTCTCACACGACTTTTAAATGCTCTCGCTCCTTCTTATTACGCAGGAACACTGACAGGGACGATATCTCTAAAGGGAAAATCATTGACACAAATGCCGCAATATACAGTGGCAAGGCAGATCGGCAGTGTATTTCAAGATCCAAAGAGCCAGTTTTTCTCTTCGGAACTGGTCGGAGAAACGGCTTTTGCCTGTGAAAACTATGGATTCTCAGCAGAGGAGATACGTGACCGCACGGATGATGCGATCGTATCGTTCGACTTGAATGGATTCCGCTCACGAAATCTTGATGTGCTTTCCAGTGGAGAAAAGCAGAGAGTGGCGATTGCTTCGGTTTATGCACTTCGCCCCGATATTTATGTTTGTGACGAGCCTACATCAAATCTGGATAAAACCGGATCTGAACAATTAGCCGCAGCATTCAAGCAGTTAAAAGCTGAAGGCAATACCATTATTATTGCTGAACATCGGTTATCATGGCTTCATGGAATTGCAGACCGCTTTATTTATGTTCGGGATGGCAGAGTTTTGTGGGAACGAAATACTGCCGAGATGGAACAGCTATCACCAGAAGAAAGAGAGAGATATGGGTTAAGAGAAATCACCGAAAAAAGGGACAGAAATATTCTGATTACCACAAGGCATACAGATCAGTTCCCGGCATTGTGTGTAAAAAGCCTATCCTGCAGAAGGAAAAAAACTAAAATTTTTCGTGGTATCAGTTTTTCTGCTCCTGCAGGACAAATCACGGCGATCACCGGTCATAACGGCATTGGCAAAACGAGCCTTGCCTTGGTTTTGTCTGGTTTATGGAAAGAAGAAAGCGGACGAGTCTTGGTTGATGGTAGAGAATTGAATGCTCGTGAGCGTCGGAAGCAAACCTGGTTTAGCTCCAACGATACGGGAACGCAATTCTTTACGAACAGCGTTTCGGAGGAAGTACTGCTAAATATGAAACATTCAGAAGAACACCTGGAAAAAGCAAGAAGCCTTCTAAAGCGCTTAGGTCTGTATCGATATAAAGATGTTCATCCGGCTTCTTTGTCTGGCGGTCAAAAGCAGCGGCTCGCGATTGCCTGCGGCATCCTTTCTGACAGAACGATACTCATTTTTGATGAGCCTACAAGCGGACTGGATGGCGGTAATATGAAGATAATTGCAGATGTGCTGCGAGAAGCCGCAGATCAAAAGAAAGTAGTTCTTGTTATTACGCATGATGATGAATTGATATGCCGTTGTGACAGCGAGATCTCCATAGACGGTCGTGCCGATAAATAGGCACCTGAGCGGCGGAGATTCTATCCGCATAGGCCGCTTGTCAGTGAATTGTATTCAGTTGAGTCAATGAGAGAAAGCAGAATGCAGACGGCAATCTGATTGCAGAACCGGTTCAGGCGATTCGGTCCGATTCGATTCTGTCATCACGACATACGTTGATCAAGCAGGCTGTATAAGCTGAAAGGTCTGTGCTTTAAAGGTTTTTAAAGTCATCGGCAAGGTGGCATGTTTATTGCGTTAAAGATATTTATGACAGCGAAGTCTATTGTTGTCTTTGATTTTATGCTGCATAAGTGTACGATGTTAAGAAGATGCAGAAAGGCGGATCATAAATATGAAAACACAGTTAAAGGCCGATCTTATGCTGGTTATTGTTACACTTGGCTGGGGGATGTCGTATTATTTTATAGATATATGCCTGAAAGAGATGGGTACGTTCACGCTCAATGCGTTCAGATTTCTCGGTGCCTTTCTGGCGGCCGGCGTGCTTGCTTTCCCCCGGCTCAAACATGTCAATATGGTAACGCTGAAATATTCTCTTTATATCGGCATAGCTCTCGTGATCGTGTACATCGGCGCGACATTCGGCGTCAAGTACACGAGCCTTTCAAACGCAGGGTTTCTATGTGCTCTTGCCGTCGTGTTCACTCCGGTACTTGCTTTTTTTGTAAAGAAGCAAAAACCCGGCAGAAAGCTGATGGTCGTAATAGTGCTGTGCATTATCGGTATTGCGCTTATGACGCTGGACGGCCATTTCAAAATGGCATTCGGCGATATATTGTGTCTTATGTGCGCTTTTGCATACTCCATCGATCTGCTCATCACAGAAGCGGCAGTTTCCAGAGCAGATGTCAATGCATTCCAGCTCGGGGTCTTCCAGCTGGGTTTTACCGGCATTTTCATGCTGGTGTTTTCGTTCATATTTGAAGAACCTTCTCTGCCGTACTCACTCCCGGTGTGGAGCGCTGCGATATTTCTTGCTGTTTTCTGTACAGGCGTAGCGTTCATCGTACAGGCAGTCGCGCAGCAATACACCACAGCGGCTCACGTTGGTGTCATATTCACACTTGAGCCTGTGTTCGCAGGCATAGTAGCATTTTTGCTTGCCGGCGAAATACTGCTGCCGAGAGCATATGCCGGTGCGTCTATGATGCTTCTCGGTCTGCTCATCATGGAAACGAATCCGAAAGGCATCCTGAATATGGTGAAAGAAAAGTTCCTGCCATAGTTCCGGCAGTTCTGCGCTGCAGTAAGGTCCATGACTGCGGCAAGCTGTAGTGCAGTTATTGACAAACATTCAGAATCACAAAGCAGCATAGGCGAAGTGATGCAAAAACAGGTTCAAGCGGTTCGGCTTGAACCTGTTTTTTGCTGTCAGAAACACATACACCTGCAGAACTGGCAGACGATCTGATCCGTATATTCGGCATGGTTGATGCTGGTTTTCCGACTGACGTCTGAGAAAAAAGGAGATCAGCCTCTTTTTTATCGATTCGCCTGATATCAGAACCGACTCGATTTTTACCTTTCTGAACCGCTTATGACAGAGACCGCAAAATCTAGGTTCATCGCAAAACACAGTGTTTTCAACGCTGTCAGCTTTTTTAAAAAGTTGGCATTATCTTTGCTAATCATAATACTGGATCAAAGTATCGTGCAAATCAATAAAAGCATAAGAGATCAAAAGGAGGAAACTATATGGCAAGACAAGATTGGAGAAAAATACCATTATGGGAGAATGTTACGGAAGATCAGTGGAACGACTGGCAGTGGCAGATTTCAAACAGACTTACATCAGTTGAAGAAATAAAGCAGGTTGTCAACCTTACACCTGAAGAAGAAGCGGATATCGCGAAAGTAATGGATGGATTCCGCGTAGGCATCACGCCTTACTACGCATCCCTGATGGATCCCGACGACCACACCTGCCCTGTAAGAATGCAGGCTGTGCCGGTAATCAGTGAAACTTTCAGAGGGGCTGAAGACATGCTGGATCCTCTTCATGAAGACGAAGACTCACCTGCACCCGGACTGACTCACAGATATCCTGACAGGGTGCTTTTCCTGATCACTGATATGTGTTCTATGTACTGCAGACACTGTACAAGGAGAAGAGTTGCAGGAGAAAATGACAGAGCCAGAAGCAGAGAAGATATAGATGCTTGTATCGAATATATCCGCAAGACACCGCAGGTCAGAGACGTTGTACTTTCAGGCGGAGATGCCCTCTGTGTGTCGGACAAGATGCTCGAGTACATAATCAGTGAACTGCGCAAAATAGAACACGTTGAAATCATAAGAATCGGTTCAAGAACGCCGGTGGTAATGCCGATGAGAATAACCGATGAGCTTTGCAGCATGCTTAAGAAATACCATCCGATATGGCTCAACACACATTTCAACCATCCTAAGGAGGTGACACCGGAAGCGATAGAAGCATGTCGCAAGCTTGCTGATGCAGGAATACCTCTGGGCAATCAGACTGTACTTTTGAGAGGAGTCAACGATGATGTACATGTTATGAGAAATCTGGTTCATAAGCTGGTAAAGAGCAGAGTAAGACCTTACTACATCTATCAGTGCGACCTTTCCCTGGGTATCGGTCACTTCAGAACACCGGTAGCAAAGGGTATCGAGCTCATCGAATCACTGAGAGGCCATACATCAGGTTACGCAGTACCTACATTCGTTGTAGATGCTCCGGGAGGCGGCGGCAAGACTCCTGTTATGCCTCAGTATGTGATTTCCCAGACGCCGAATAAGGTGATACTGAGGAATTACGAAGGCGTCATAACTACATATACAGAGCCTCCCGCTCAGGAACCGCTCCAGTGCAGCTATGAAGACTGCCTTAATACAGATCACCATTACGAAGGTGTTGCAGGTATCGGACAGGGTGACAGGATGACCATGGAACCTGCAGGACTCATCCGTCACGAAAGAAATAAAAAATAAAACAGAAAGGAACAGCAAAATGGAGAACAAATTCGGAAAAATCAAAACTCTCGAAGAAGCTATGGAGTGCATCAAAGACGGATGCACTATCATGATCGGTGGCTTCGGAGGGCATGGCTCTCCATATGATTTATGTGAAGCAATAATCAGGAAAAACGTCAAGGATCTTACGATCATATCAGTTGATGCAGGTGATCCGGATCTCGGGCCTGATCATATCATCGGAAATCGTCAGTGCAAAAAACTCATCACAAGTCATATAGGAGCGACAAAAGCCGCAGGAGAACTCCTTAATGCGGGAGAGCTGGAAGTGGAGTTCTGTTCACAGGGCACTCTTGCTGAAAGGATCCGAGCAGGCGGCACAGGTCTTGGAGGGATACTCACAGATGTCGGCATAGGTACGATGATTGAATACGACAAGCCGAAGGTATCAGTAAATGGGCAGGAATATCTGCTGGAGACTCCTCTCAAAGCTGACGTTGCAATAATAGAAGCAGAGGTGGCAGATGAATACGGGAATCTCATCTACAGAGGAACATCAAGAGGCTTGAACCCTCTTATGGCAAGAGCGGCTGACATAACAATAGTCGGCGCAAAAAAAATAGTACCTCTCGGAGAACTCGAACCGGAGCACGTTATTACCCCGGGAGCTTATGTGAATATGATAGTAGAAGAAAGGAGTGACTGGACATGGCCATGGCAATAAAAGAAATGATGGCAAAAAGAGCCGCAGAAGAAATAGTTAATGGAAATGTAGTAAATCTTGGGTTCGGCATACCACAGAAGGTAGTCAACTATATACCGGATGATATGACAGTATTCATTCATGCGGAAAACGGCATCCTCGGTGCAGGTCCTGCAGCAGCCGAAGGCTTTGAAGATGCAGATGTCGTGGATTCCGGATGTGTGGCGATCACGACAGTTCCGGGCGCAAGTTTCTTTGACAGTGCGGATTCATTTGCGCTTATCAGATCAGGCTGCCTTGATATAACGATACTGGGAGCGCTTGAAATCGGAGCAAACGGTGATCTGGCAAACTGGATGGTACCGGGAGGTAAAATCCCGGGAATGGGCGGAGCTATGGATCTGGCAAAGAAAGCAAAGCGCGTCATAGCAGTAACTACACATACTGACAAGAACGGCAACCCTAAGCTGAAAGGAGAATGCGAGCTGCCGCTGACTGCTGATAACTGCGTATCTCTGATAATAACTGATATAGCTGTTATGAAAGTAACGGAAAGAGGTTATTTGCTGACGGAGCTTTTTGACGGACACACAGTTGATGAAGTTATCGAAAAAACAGATGCTGATGTGGAAGTTGCCGATGATATAAGGATTATTCGTTATAATTAATATCTTAAGGAGAATATAAAATGGAAAAGAGAAAAGCAGTGATAATTTCGGCCGCAAGAACACCT
Source organism: Brotomerdimonas butyrica (assembly GCF_025567305.1). Lineage (NCBI taxonomy): Bacteria > Bacillati > Bacillota > Clostridia > Eubacteriales > Brotomerdimonas > Brotomerdimonas butyrica. The sequence continues at coordinate 113,307 of NZ_JAOQJP010000003.1, read as the reverse complement.
GTGGGAAGAATGGGCGGCAATCTCAAAAAGTTCGAAGGTTACCAGCTTGGTGCAATAGCTGTTAGAGAAGCGGTTAAAAGATCAGGCGTTGATCCGTCAGAGATCGTTGAAGTATATATGGGAAATGCAGAAGGGGCTCCGGGCAATCTGGGAAGATGTGTTGCGCTGGAAGCAGGGCTCCCGGAATCTGTCCCGGGAATACAATTTGACCGTCAGTGTGCATCCGGACTTGAAACTATAAATATGGCAGCTGCCATGATTGAAAGCGGTCATGGTGATGTATATGTTGCAGGTGGTGCAGAGAGCGAAACCAACAATCCGTACTTTATGAGCAAATCCAGAAAGGCATACAGCTACGCTTATCCTAGTTTCTCATATGTGATGATGGTTCCTCCCGGTTTCGAGGGCAATGACATGGGTGAAACGGCAGAAAATGTACTTGATCTGTATCCTGATATTACAAGAGAAGACATGGATCTGTTCGCTTACGAATCACATCGCAAAGCAAAAAAAGCTATCGAAGGCGGTCTTTTTAAAGAACAGATCGTCCCTGTTAAATTCAAAAGCAAAGGTAAAGAAGTGATCATAGATACAGATGAGGATCCTACGGCAGATTCAACACTTGAAGAACTGGCAAGTGCGAGAGCTGTATTCAGGAAGGACGGACGTGTAACGGCCGGAAACAGCTGTCCTCAGAATGATGGCGGCGCTGCAGTCGTAGTGGTTTCAGAAGAAAAGGCGAAGGAATTGGGCAAAAAGCCGCTTCTCGAGATCGTAGACTTCGCATCTTCAGGTCTTAACCCGGCAGTTATGGGAATAGGTCCTATATTCGCTATACAGAAACTCCTGGATAAAACAGGTGTTTCACTTGATCAGGTTGAACTCATCGAACTTAATGAGGCATTTGCATCACAGTCTATCGCCTGCATCAGAGCTCTGGGGCTAGATCCGGCAAGAGTCAATCCTAATGGCGGAGCTATTGCTCTGGGACATCCACTGGGAGCTACAGGTGCAGTACTTACCACAAAAGCTGCATATGCAATGCAGAATGCCGAAAGAGAATACTGCATCGTGTCTATGTGTGTAGGAGGCGGCGAGGGTGCGGCAGCACTGTTCAGAAGACCATAAGAATTAAGAAAGGAAGAAAATATCAGATGGAAAATCATGTTTACAGTATGGAGCTTAACCGTGAATATCCAAGAATAGAAAGCGGCAAAGGGATCTACATGTACAAAACTGACGGTACTGAAATCATTGATGGCGCAGGTGGGCCTGTAGCGGTAGGCCTGGGACACGGTATCAAAGAAATCAGCGATGCTATTGCAGAGCAGGCTCAGAAAATTGCTTACGTTCACAGAGACGACTGTATCACTCCTGTTCTTGAAGAGTCCTGCAGGAGAATATATGAGTTTTCCGATGGAGATCTCTATAAGACATTTCAGGTCTGCAGCGGTTCGGAAGCTACGGAAATAGCGATAAAAATGATTACAAAATACAATATTGCCAGAGGTAAGAAGGATAAGTTCAAAATTTTGGGCAGATGGCAGAGTTACCATGGCATCACGTCGGCAGCACTTTCCATAAGTGGATTCGGATCAAGAAAAAAGGGTTATGAGCACTATGGTTTTGATCATGGTCATATTGCACCATGTTACTGCTACAGATGCTGGTTTGGTGATAAGCCTGAGACTTGCAGCCTACAGTGCGCGAAGGCGCTGGAGAACGAAATTCTGGCACAAGGTCCGGATTCCGTTGCAGCATTCTTTGCAGAACCTGTTTCAGGAATGTCGCTGTGTGCTGCAGTTCCCCACCCGGATTATTTTAAGGAAATAAGGAGAATCTGCGATAAATATGATGTACTTCTAGTATTTGACGAAGTAATGACAGGCTTTGGGAGAACAGGTGAAACTTTTGCATACAAGCACTTTGACATTGTACCTGACATGATTACAATAGGAAAATCCATGTCAGGGGGATATTTCCCTCTTGCAGGAGTATCAATGACAAAAAAAATCTTCGACGTATTCAAGGAGCATGATGTATATTTCCCTGCCGGCTACACATGGTCCGGAAGTCCGCTTGGAGCTGCTGTTCATATTGCAGTGGACAAGTATATGATCAAGCATGACTGTGTCAGAAAAAGTGAGATAATGGGACATTATCTTAAAGCACAGATGCAGAGAATCGCAAAGAAACATCCTACAATGGATGATGTCAGAGGTCTTGGCTTAATGGTGGGTGCTGAATTTGTCAAAGACAGCAGGACAAAAGAATCCTTTGATATCTCAGAAGGGTTTGCCGGCCAGATTCAGAATGCATGTCTGGAAAGAAATATGATCATTGAAGCAAGCCAGGGATGCAACCGAGGAGCCATGGGAGATGCCATAGTGATATCACCGGCATTCGTTGTCACAAAAGAGCAGATCGATGAAATCATCATGCGCCTGGATGATGCGATCACAGAAGTTGAAAGGAAATACGGATACGAGGTGTAGTTTTCAGATAATACTGACGATGAGGTCTGTCATATGGCAGATCTCATCGTGCTTGTATACAGAGAAATACGAGGTAAGCGCATGAGATTTTTTGAACAGGTAAATGTTGCAGTCATTGTTGATAAGTATGGTAAAAGTGTGATATCATCATCAGTATATCTTGACAGAAACCAGGAGATACGAGGATACATAATGGCTGACACCGAGTCCTGTCTGATACAGGACGCATGGTGTGAAACTGTTAAATCCCCTGATACCGGCAGGACAGGTATTGTCAGTCTTGACTTCATGAAGGGAATGAATGGTCATATAGACGGTAAACGCAAGGTATCAGGTATCCTGAAGGACTCATATGCCCCGGAAATCAGATATCTTATGATCCAGTGCATCAATGGCCTGATCCAGGCAGAAAGCTATTTTTACAAAGAGCGCGGATTCAAAAGCAGGGAACATTACGACGAATACTGGGACATACTGGAGAATAACGGGTGCAGGATGTACAGCTATCCGTCCGAAAACGATCTGCGGTGGATGGATTATATACCGCAGTATGAGAGGAAGCGTCTGCTTTTCAGCAGATTCAAGAATTTCGAGATCGAACAGAACGGTGACCTGTGCAAGGGGCGCGGGCGTTTTATCGATTCATATCACGAGCTTTATGCCGAGATCACGTTTGACTCTAACAGCGGATTGCTGGGAAAATGCGACATATCTTATGTACGGGCACCTGGAGAATCGTGTTTCAGAAATGCTTCTCACGGGAGGAAGCTTGAAGGCACGAAACTTTCTGAACTCACAGACCGACATATCGTCTGTATGTTCGGACGTTCTGAAGGATGCTATCATCTTGTCGAGATACTTAAAGACCTTCTTAATTTGCTGAGGCAATTTTCAGGTCGTACAGGGGAGTAGAAAGGAGCAAGAGATGTTTAATAGTTTTGGCAGCAATCGTGTCGTCGAATGCAAGGGGACCGTTCCGACCATCGCCTGGAAACTGGACAACAGTCTGGAGATATCAGACAATGAAATGCTGATAAGAGTGGACACAATAAAACTTGAAGAAAGCAATTTTCGTCAGATGTGTAACGAGTGCGAATACAATAAAGCCAAGATAGGCAGAAAAATACAATATATCGTGAATAAGAGAGGTAAGTTGCACAACCCTGTCACTGACAGCGGTGGTATCTGCAGCGGGAGGATCGTCAGGGCGGGCAGCTCATACAGCAGAAGTGATATCCCGGATAAAGAAACAAGGATAATATGCGCCACATCCCTTACATCTCTGCCGATGTATATAGAGTCCGTGGAAGACGTGGATTTCAATTATTCACTTATCATGGTGAAGGGATATGTCATAGCATTTGAATCCACTATGATCGTACCTCTTCCGAAGGATATAGATACACCACGTGCTCTCTGCATCATGGATGAAATGGGCTCTATGAAAAAGGCATATACGCTTTCCAGACCGGAAAAAAAGATATTTATCCTGGGTGACGGGCTGCTTAATATGCTGTTCTACACAGCTGTTGCCCGCAAGGCAGTCGGCAGAGACGGGTATATCGTAGCTGCCGTATACAAAGGCGCCATGCAGTCTCTCAGCAAGAATGAGATAAAAAGGATACTCGAACCATATGCAGATCATGTTTACTTTACAGATATACTTAAACCACTGGACTGTTATGAATCTTTCAGGCTGGAGGAGCCTGAGCTTTTCGATCTCAGTATAAACTGCGCCAATATGCTGGGTGGTGAAGCCTTAAGTGTCATGCTCACCAAAACCAGAGGGGATATATTATTCACGAGCCTTACAAGCAATTTCAACAGTGTTGCTCTCTTTGCAGAGTCACTGGGCAAAGAGCTCAGACTCACTCCCATCGAGGAATTCTCGTCTGGCTCCTTGGAATTCAATCTTGATTTTGTGCGGGAGATCAAATCCGATATAGACATGATCGATGAGATTTTCAAATCCCACAGGCTCATTAAGCAGCTGCCGATGCGGGTATCTGAACTGAATAATACACAGGACATAGATAACATAGATAAAGTTGAAGGATTTGTTTTCGGAAGCAATAAGACAAAGAAAATCCTCATGGAAGTCATAAACATAGCAGCCTACGACTGCAATGTCATAATCCAGGGAGAGACGGGAACAGGAAAAGAGAAAATTCTGAATCTGATTTACAAAAACAGCATCCGCAAGACAAAGCCGTGTATCAAGATCAACTGTGCCACCATATACGAGAACCTCGCGGAATCCGAGTTTTTCGGATATGAACCCGGAGCTTTCACCGGAGCGGGAGCCAACAGGAAACTGGGATATTTCGAACTTGCCAATGGCGGCATCCTGTTTCTCGATGAGATAGGAGAGCTGTCCCTGAACATGCAGAGCAAGCTTCTGCGTGCTTTGCAGGAAAAGAATTTCTACAGGGTCGGCGGACAGGAACTGGTGGAAGTAGATGTCAGAGTCATATGTGCGAACAATGTAGACCTCAGAACACTTGTCAAAGAGGGTAAATTCCGTGAGGATCTCTACTACAGGCTCAGCGTCTGCGAAATAAAAGTGCCGCCTCTCAGAGAAAGAAATGAAGATATCGCATGCATTGCGGGATATCTGATCAACGAATACAATTTTCAGTACAACACTAGCAAAAGCTTTTCTGCCGACGGCATAGAGGCCCTTGAGAAATACAACTGGCCCGGCAACGTCAGAGAACTGGACAATGTGGTACACAGGCTTGTGGTGAACTGCCAATCTGATCTGCTGACATCCGAAGACGTGACTAACGCAGTCAGCAGCAATCTTTACAAAGAGAATCCTGATATGCCCTCAGAGACAGACACAGCATCACGGCACAGCGGATTAAAATCAACTGTGGGCGAATTTGAAAGAGATATCCTGGCCGCTGCGCTGGAAGAAGGCGGCAGTACAAGGGCTGCTGCCAAAGCTCTTGGCATAAGCCAGTCACAGGTCATGAGAAAAAAGAAGAAGTACAACTTATAGATATACGTCATTTATTATTGAATCATAATATAACTTACATTTAGTATTGCAGAAGCAGCAGGGTCAGAAGTCGATATATGATCCTGCTGCTTTTTTGCTTATTCTGCCCGCCGTAACAAGGATAAGTCACAGCTTTGTTACTTTCACTTACTTCTTATATCTTTCGCTTACAACATAAACAGGACAGCTCCGGTCGTTGTCTTTGGAGCTGCCCTGTTTTAAAGAGTTTGTAGGATAATTTCAGAATGTTATTATGAAATGTTGCTTTTCTTATGCCGGTTCTTCTACATTTTCGCCTGTCTTTTTCTTGTCTTTTTTGACCAGTCTCACTTCTGGTTCCTGCGGCATCCTGAACAGCGGGATGAATCTGTCAAGTCCTGTGAATGTCAGTATCGGCAATGATATAACGGCGATGTACGCCATGAAGTTGTATTTGAGGAAGTCTAAAGCTACGATCTCCATCAGCGGATATACGCCTGCAATGATACCGACATAGAATGCCAGGTATACATGCCAAGGCACCAGCTGTGATCCGAAAACTCCGAATGCGTCACTGAAAGTTGCATTTCTGAGTCTCAGCTTGTACATTGCTTCCTCGCTGCCCTCAACGTTGTCTGCTGTGATATCTCTGATGATAGGCCCAACAGTAACGATCTGAGCCATTTCATCTGCAAGTACAGCATTTCCGAGGAAAGAGAGCAGAGCGTTCCATGTAAGCATATGGCGGACTTTTCTCGAAAATTTGACGATAAAAGCTGCCAGCGGTGCGAAAGCATCCATTTCACGCATTATTCCACCAAAGCCTGCTATCCACATCATCATTACGATTACCCATGAACCTGCATCCGAGAAAGCGTCCATACATGCTTCGAAGAATCCCATCAGGGAGCCTGTCGTTCCGGCGAAGAGACCGAGTATATATGATGATACCAGACCTGAACCTATGCATATGAACGTATTGAATCCTTTAACAGCAGTGATTATTACCAGCAGCAAAGGAATTACCATATAGTATGGAACACCTGCTTCGATCTGGTGAAGCAGATCTATCGCGGCAGGTCGTTCTGCCTCGAGTACTGTCCAGACATTATCAGGGATATTCTGCACTACCTGTGCAGCATCGGCAGCTGTGCCCGGAAGATCCAGTACGAATCCCATCACAGTAAAACATACAGCTGCAAGGAAGAGGCACATCAGAGACCATACCCCCTGATGCCTTACTCTGTGTACTACAGTTACATTATGAATACCGGACGATACTATCATCGCATCCGAGATAAGACCTATGTTGTCTCCAAAGCATGCGCCGCCTGCTATAGCACATACAGTAAGGAGCGGATCGCCGCCTACGATATGGCTGAGCCACATGAATATAGGTGCACATGCAGCAAAAGTTCCCCATGAAGTTCCTGTTGCCACCGAAAGTATAGCAGTACACATGATTCCTACTACAGCGACAGTTTTACCTGTGACACCAAGCAGAAGCGACAGGTTTACAACTGCTGCACCTACGCCTGTGCTCATGAATGCACTTGCCATAGCGTATGCGAACATAAGTATGAACAGTGCTATGAGGATATTGCTCACGCTTTTCATAGCGCTGTCGAGTGAATCCTGCAGCTTGATTTTGCACACGATCCTCGCAATTATAACTGCATATATCGCTGCAAGAGGTGCGGCGATCAATGCATCGACCTTTGAAATCATCAGCCCGGCAAGAAGAAATACCGGGGAAAATTTCAATAGGACGGTAAAGAATGATTTCATAAATTCCTCCTTTTACTTTTTCAATAACACTCTGATTTCTTAAAGATTGCAGAGCTGCTCTCTGCTCCATCCCACATGTATTTAAAGCAATTTATATGCCATATCATGCAAAAAGAACAGACAATGTTCGTCTTTTTCGGGATGGGTCATATGAAAACGTGAAAATCTGTGCCTTCAGAGCCTCTGAAAGAATTTTAAAAGGCATTGATTCTTACTCAGCTATTTCTGTAAAATGTCGGCGAACGGACTCTTATACGGTTCAGGTGAGTCGCATAAGAAAGGATTGAATCGTTTCAGACTCTAGCGAACCGCCTGTTGCGGCTGTTTTCATCAGTCTGAATGCATTATCATGATTTTTGCTGACTTTCGGTATGCAGAAACAGAGTTTTCTGTGACGGCAAAAACATAATAGTTGCGTTGGAAATGATGATGATATTTTTGCCGATGATGTGGTATACTATATAATAGATTAACGTAGTTTTTTGATGCAATTTATGGCGGAGAATAATAGATGCGATATCTTTCAGTTACTGAAATAGCGAAAAAGTGGGATGTGTCAGAGCGCAGTGTTAGAAATTACTGTGCCCAGGGGCGTGTAAATGGTGCGTTTCTTACCGGAAAGACATGGAACATTCCGGAAAACGCAAAAAAACCGGAGCGTACCAACAAAAGAAAAGAAGAACCGATTACTCTGTTGGATATTCTGAAAGAGCAGAAGGCAAGTAAATACTCCGGTGGGATTTACCACAAAACACAGATTGATTTGACATACAATTCCAACCATATAGAAGGAAGCCGCCTGACGCACGATCAAACCAGATATATCTTTGAAACCAACACCATCGGTATAGAAAAAGAAGTGCTGAATGTAGATGACGTGATTGAAACAGCAAATCACTTCCGCTGCATTGATATGATTATTGATCACGCAAAAGCAGCTCTGACGGAAAAGTTCATCAAAGAGCTGCACTTAGTTTTGAAGAACGGCACCAGCGATTCCAGAAAAGACTGGTTTGCTGTTGGCGATTATAAGAAACTTCCGAATGAAGTCGGCGGCATGGATACCGCCCTTCTGGAAGAAGCTGCCGATAAAATGAAGGCCCTGCTGACGGAATATAACGCCAAGGAAGAAAAGACATTTGAGGATATTCTGGACTTCCATGTGAAGTTTGAGCGGATTCATCCGTTCCAGGACGGCAACGGTCGTGTAGGCAGACTCATTATGTTCAAGGAATGCCTGAAATACAATATCGTTCCGTTCATCATTGAGGATAATCTGAAGATGTTCTATTACCGTGGATTGAAGGAATGGGACAATGAAAAAGGATATCTGACCGATACCTGCCTGACCGCACAGGACAAGTATAAAGCGTATTTGGATTATTTTAGGATTGGGTATTAAGCAAGAAGTGAGGTGCAGCTATGTCAGCAGAAAAGAACTGGCAATTTGAGCTTGAAGAATATATCAAACAGGGCGAACCTGGTCAAATCGAAAAGAGTGAAGCGTGGCAGACTGCAATCGGCTTGCAGGCGGTAGACGGTTTGAAGACCTCTGCTTATCTGTTAGATACTGCCAAGGAACATATCGAAGGGAAAATCAGTATTGATGAAGCGCAGAAACGCATTCAGAGCTATTACGAGCAACGTACTGATCGTACGGAAGTTGAGAACGATACCAGGGAGGCAGATATTGTATCTGCAAGAATTGCGAAACTATTAGGCGAGAAAGCGTTTCAGTTTTCACCGGCTGAATGGCTGACGATTCACCGCAGACTGTTTGAGGGTGTGTTTACCAATGCCGGTCAGATTCGCCAGTATAATATTACAAAAAAGGAATGGGTATTAAAAGGCGATACCGTCACCTACGCAGCGTGGAACAGCATCAAAGACACCCTTGATTATGATTTCGCAACGGAGAAACAGTTTTCTTATGAAGGATTGTCTGTAGAACGCTGTGTGAAGCATCTTGCCAAGTTTGCTTCAGATATTTGGCAGATCCATCCATTCTGCGAGGGCAACACCAGAGCTACGGCTGTTTTTATGATTAAGTACATGAAAACATTCGGTTTTAAAGTAAATAACGATGCCTTTGAAAAGAATTCTTGGTATTTCCGCAATGCTTTGGTAAGAGCAAATTATAACGATCTGCAAAACGGCGTTCATGCCACAACAAAGTTCTTGGAATTGTTCTTCAGCAATTTGATTCTGGGGACGGAATATGAGCTAAAAAACAGATATATGCACGTGGACTATGTGGATGATAATTCCCAAAGTATCAGTCCTAAAGTTCCAAAGTCTCAATTTGACACTTTGGAATGTACTTTAGAAGAATTGGCGATCTTGAAACTGCTCTACAAAAATCCTTCCATTAAGCAAAAAGAGCTTGTGGCAGAGACAGGGAAATCTCTTAGCACGGTAAAACGAATTATGGAGTCCTTGCAGAAAAAGGATTATATCCGTAGAGTGGACGGAAAAAGATATGGAAAATGGGAAGTGCTGATTTAAAAATAGCCGATATGGAGAAAATATATGACTAACAAACAGTTGAAAAATTTGAAAGATACATTATGGACGACCGCCGATCAGCTACGTGCTAATTCTGGTTTGAAGTCCACCGAATACGCCGAACCTATTCTCGGTCTGATTTTCCTGCGATTTGCAGATGTAAAATATAGCAAGTTCGAACCCGAGATCAAGGCAGAGTTTGATTCTATCAAGGGTACTCGTATGGAACGCCCTATCCACGAAATTGCTATTGAAAAATGCGGTTTCTATTTGCCGGAAGAAGCCAGATATGATTGGCTGTTGAATTTGCCAGAAAGCGAAGATCTTGCCAAGAAGGTTAAGGAAGCTATGGAAGCGGTTGAGAAATACACCGCCGAATTGGAAGATACTCTGCCAAAAGATATTTATTACAGCGTTAACAGCGAAGATGATCCGCTCGTATTGGCAAAGCTCTTGAAGAACTTCAAGGACATTCCTGCTGATGTGGAACTGGACATCTTCGGCGAGATATACGAATACTTCCTGGGCGAATTTGCGCTGGCCGAAGGTCAGGGCGGCGGTGAATTCTTCACCCCTGCGTCTGTTGTCCGTTATATGGTTGAAGTCCTTGCGCCTACTGAGGGTAGGATTCTCGACCCAGCCTGTGGTAGTGGCGGTATGTTCGTTCAGACTGCCCATTATATTGAAAAGCACAAGGCTCAGGGCAAACAGATGAATCTGCGTGCTTATGGCGTGGAAAAGACGGGCGCAACCGTTCGCCTAGCAAAGATGAACCTTGTCCTTAACAATGTCCGTGGCACCATTGCCCACGCAAACTCCTATTACCGTGATCCTTATGGTAGCTTCGGTAATTTTGATTATGTTATGGCAAACCCGCCTTTCAATGTAGACGGCGTAGAACTGGATCAAGTTAAGGATCAGCCTCGTTTTAATACCTACGGTGTTCCTCAAAACAAAACCAAGAATAAAAAGAAAGATGCCAAGGAAACCGTTCCTAACGGCAACTACCTTTGGATCAATCAATTTGCAACGGCGCTGAATGATACCGGTCGTGCTGCTCTGGTTATGGCAAACTCTGCATCTGATGCAGGTAACAGCGAAAAGGATATTCGTGTAAAGCTGATAGAAAGCGGCATTATCAGCCAGATGGTAACGCTGCCGTCCAATATGTTTACCTCTGTTACGCTGCCTGCTACCCTGTGGTTCTTTGATAAGGCGAAAGTAAAGAAGGACGAAATTCTGTTTATTGATGCCAGAAATATTTTTACTCAAATTGATCGTGCGCACCGTAAGTTCTCTGACGAACAGATTCGAAATCTCGGCATCATTACCAAACTGTATGAGGGCAAGACTGAGGACTTTGAAGCTCTGTTAGCTGATTATCGTGCAAAATTAGCAGCTGCGCCGGAACTATCTGACGATGAAGATATTATGCCTAAAAGTTACTGGCAGGCTAATATTGATTGGCTGACAGAACGCTTCCCGGAAGGAAAATACAGAGATGTTGTCGGCCTATGCAAGGCAGCAACCATTGGCAAAGTTTATGATGAAAACGGAAAGTTTGTTGGCTACGAAGATGACAGCATCGGCGATCAGGACTTTTCTCTGAATCCCGGTCGTTATGTTGGTGTTGTGATCGAGGATGACGGCTTAACACAGGACGAGTTCAAGGAGCGGATGATGACATATTACACGGCTCTTTCCAAGTTGAACGAAGAAGCGCATGGATTGGAGAGTAAAATTGCCGCCAATTTACAGGAGTTGTTTCAATGAGCCAAATAAAAAAGAAACACATTCGATCTAAAACAATTTGGCAGATATTTATGATGTTCCTTGAGATTGCTGTTATAGTTGGTGGTTTGACTTTGGGAAGCAGTCTGTTATGGGAATTTGAATCGGGACTGGATATTTTAGAACGAGTTGGCTTGTTCTACGGTTTTTATCAGATTCTTACCTATATCATTCTGTCGAACCTGAATGATATAAAAGCAGACGAATTTCTTGCACTGAAGAATACTGCATCTATTGCGTTGAAAGCCTGCGAATATAACGATGAAGCTTGGAAAGATATTGCCAAAGACCAGATTGATAAGCAGTTAGATAGTGGCGTTTTCAATGATATGCTTGTGCGCAAAAACTATGGTGTTCTTAAACAGTGTATAGACGAGAACGCAATAAAAAACATTGAATATATGATTATCTGGGCAGAGCATTGCGCCGAAGAAAGTCGGTTGCTTTGGAGATTTTCGTTCCTGCTCAGATTGGTTAAATAATGGAAAGGAGGCGGAGAAAAATGAGTAAATGGGAAGAACAAAAATTTGGAGATTTATATCTCATCCCGTCTCGAAATGGACTGACCCGTCCGAGTTCAGTGCGTGGTGCAGGTTATAAGTTTATCAATATGGGCGAGATTTTTGCTTATAATCGCATTGGGAATATTGAAACAGAATTGGTTCAACTGAACGAAAAGGAAAAGGAAGAAATGACTTTGCAGAAGAATGATCTTCTATTTGCAAGACAATCTCTTGTTTTTACTGGTGCTGGAAAATGTTCAATTATGTTAGATTTAGAGGATGTTGTTTCTTTTGAATCCCACATTATAAGAGTTAGATTAAACCCCGAAATAGCCAATCCAGTGTTTTTTTATTATTATTTCTCATTGCCGTATAATTCTGTAAAAACAATCGTGCAGCAATGCGCACAAGCGGGTATTCGTGGTAGCGATTTGGAAAAGATTAAAGTTCCTTGTCCTCATATTGAAATTCAAAACCAGATTGCAGATGTTTTATCTGCTTATGACGATCTAATTGACGCAAACAACCGTAGAATTGAGCTGTTGGAGCAGACAGCGCAGGAACTGTACAAGGAATGGTTTGTCCGTTTCCGCTTCCCCGGGTATGAAAATGTCCAGTTTGAAGATGGAATACCAGAGGGATGGAGCTATGTACGTTTTGGAAAAGCAATCGATATTATCGACGGTGATCGAGGTGTGAACTACCCAAAACAGGAAGAGTTTTATCCTGAGGGAGATTGCTTGTTCCTAAATGCAGGCAATGTTACGTCAAAGGGCTTTAATTTTTCGGCTTGCTCCTACATTACCAAAGAAAAAGATTCTATTCTTCGTAAGGGCAAATTGCAGCATGGGGACGTTGTACTTACAACCAGAGGTACAGTTGGTAATGTTGCTTTTTACAACGAAACTATGACGTTTTCTGAAATGCGCATCAATTCTGGTATGGTTATTCTGCGCAATCTGGGCGTAGTTTCTCCGGAGTACATCTACACTTCACTTCATCACGAGTATCTACAGAAACTTATGACTATGTATGCGTCTGGTTCTGCTCAGCCACAACTACCAATAAAGGATATGAAACGTATGAAGATTATCAAACCCGATGCAAAGACGATGGAGCGTTTTACAGAAATGAGTGCTGATATTTACAATCAGATTTCTCTGCTCATTATGAAAAATCAAACTCTCGCCAAGCAGCGTGATATGTTGTTACCTCGTTTGATGAACGGCAAATTGGAGGTGTAAGTATGAAAACTTTAAGAATAAAATTTCCTCATAATGAGGAGCAAGAACTCGAGTTTGGAAAGCCTGTTGTTTTATTGGGCGCAAATGGTGCTGGTAAAACAAGATTTAGCATCAAAATTGAAGAATTGAACGATCCGACTTTTAATAATTGGAATGCCCAAGAGTCTGTGCTGATACATAGAATTTCTGCCCAAAAATCATTATCTATCCAAGAAAGTATTTCAATTTTAGATCATGAAAGTTCCGTGCGCAGTTTCTTTATAGGGGATGCCAATCAATATGCTACTAAATCTGGAAATCGTTTTGGTTCAAATCCCGCTACATTTCTGTTAGATGATTTCAACAAAGCATTATCGCTTCTGTTTTCTGAGGAAAATAAAGAATTACAGTTAGCACATCAACGAGATAAAGAGGCAATAAAAGAAAACTCAACACGTCCTGAGCCAATTACAACGGTAGTTGAAAAAGCAACGGAGATTTGGAATGAGTTACTTCCGCATAGAAAAATTGATTTGACCGGAAATGGTGTTCATGTAAACTATGAGAGCCAAAGATACCACGGTAAAGAAATGAGCGATGGAGAACGTGTCATGCTGTACATGATTTGTCAGGTCTTGGTACAGCGCCCAAACACATTGCTTATTGTTGATGAACCTGAACTTCATATCCATAAATCTATCGTTGATAAATTATGGACACGGTTGGAATCCGAGCGAAATGACTGTGTATTTATGTACATCACTCATGACCTAAATTTTGCCTTGTCCAGAAACGAGGCTAAAATACTTTGGGTTAAGAGTTACAGTGGGACTGATTGGGAATATGAGTTCCTGGATAGCGCTGACTACGAGGACATTCCAGAAGATTTGTTGTATGAAATAATAGGTACTCGCCAAAAAGTGCTTTTTGTGGAGGGAACTAAGAACAGTTACGATCATTATCTTTATCAAGAAATTTACAAAGACAAAGGATATCATGTTATTCCGTGCGGTGGTTGCCAAGAGGTAATTCGATTGGTAAAAGCAAAACGCACATATGAAAAATTAAATGCAATAAATGTATATGGAATTGTAGACCGAGATTTCAGAACAGAAGATGAAATATCAGCATTACGTGGTGATGGGATTTATTGTCTTGATGTTGCCGAAGTGGAGAATTTATTCGTAGTGCCAGAACTGCTTGATATTATGGAGACCGCATTGGCGTGTAATCCTGGAGCAGCACAACAAGCAAAAGATTTTATTGGCAATCTGTTCTCCCAAAATAAAGATAATCAAGTTGCACTCGCTTTGGCACAAGAAATGAAACATCAGCTGTCATTGTTTGAATTGGGAAAACAGAAACTGACTCCTAAAGAAATTAAGGATAAGATTGACCTGAAATATTCGGAACAGAATATTTCGACATTCCTTACTGAGAAACAGGCGATTTTTGATGGGGCAGATACAACCGAAAAGATTCTTGCTGTGTTCAATTTTAAGGATATGTCAAAGAAGGTTGGAGAAAAATTTGGCATCAAAGGTCGTGACTATCCACAAAGGGTATTAAATCTGCTACGCAGTAAGCGTAGTGAAAAAGAAGCCATTTTGGAAGCTTTGGGTAAATATACGCCTGAGCTCCCCTAAAAAACTGGAGGTGATTCTATGCCGAAAATCATAACGGAAGATATGATTGAGCAAGCTGCTATTAAGGCTTTGCAGGAGCGGCATAATTATACTGTTCTGAATTGTATGACAGAAGAGCCGGATACACTTCCTGACGGAACTGGACGTAAAGATAAGAAGCAAGTTGTTCTGCCGGATGTGATGTTGGAGAGCCTGTGCCGGATCAATCCGGATATTCCGGAACAAATCGTTCGTACGGTGGTGGACGAGTTGTGTCATACTCCTGTTTCCGGAGATTTAATGTTGACCAATTGCCAGAACTATCAGAAGATCCGTAACGGTATCACTGTGGAATACAACAAGGAGGGCAAGAAAACCTCTAATATTCTCTGTCTGTTATCCTATAACGATGCTTTGAGCAATACATTTACGGTAGCTTCTCAAATGTGGATCAAAGGAGAAACGCATTGGCGCAGACCAGATCTGATTATCTTCATCAATGGATTTCCGCTGGTTTTCATTGAACTGAAAAACAGCAATATCCCAGTAAAGAATGCCTATGACATCAATCTGAAGAATTATTTGAAGGATATACCGTATCTATTCAACTACAACCAGATTTGTGTTCTGTCTAACGGTATGGAAACTCGTCTGGGAAGCTTTGCCGCAGGGTATGAGTTTTTCTTTGAATGGCTGAAGGTGGAGAACGAAAAGGAAAACCCGGACAGAAAAGCCATCCGAGAGAGCTGCACCAGTTTGGAGTATTTTATTGCTGGTCTTTGTGAACCGAAAAATCTGCTGGATTACATAGAAAACTTCATTCTTTACGATCGCCGCAGAACAAAGATCATTGCAAAGAATCATCAGTTCTTTGGCGTGAACAATGCCTACAATGCTTTCCTGCGTCGTGAGGAATTGAAGGGTAAGCTGGGTGTGTTCTGGCATACCCAAGGTAGCGGTAAGAGCTATTCCATGGTTATGCTTGCACGTAAGATCAAGCATAAATGCACCGGCAATTTTACCTTTCTTATCGTTACAGACCGTGAAGATTTGGATACGCAGATCTATAAAAACTTCCTGCGTACAGAGTTCATTACGGATAAGGATAAGGTGCAGCCTGCGAATAGTAAGCAGTTGCGTGAAGAATTGAAAACCAATAAGTCTATTCTGTTTACGCTGATTCATAAGTTTAGATATGACAAGGGAAAGAAATATCCTGTCTTGTTTGAGCGTGATGACATCATTGTTATCGTTGATGAAGCCCATCGTACGCAGTATAAGGATTTGGCGGAGAATATGCGCACCGGCTTGCCGAACGCACAGTTCCTGGCATTTACAGGGACACCTCTGCTTGGAGCAAAGCGACTGACCAATGCGTGGTTTGGTGATTATGTCAGCGAATATAATTTTGCAGAATCTATCAAAGATAACGCTACCGTACCGCTCTACTATGTGAAGCGTGTACCTGAAGTAGAGTTGCAGAACGATTTCCTTGATTCTGATTTTGCGGAAATTTTGGAAGAAGAAAATCTGACGGATGCAGAGCAGCGTCGATTGGAAAATCACTATGCAAGGGAATTGGAAGTCATTAAGCGTGATGACCGACTGGATGCTATTGCTCAGCATATTGTTTACCATTTCCCTCGCCGTGGTTTCCGAGGAAAGGGTATGGTTATTTCCGTAGACAAGTTTACTGCCGTGAGGATGTACGATAAAGTAAGCTACTACTGGAAAGAAGAAATTAAAAAGTTAAATGCACAGATCACCAAAACCAAGGATGCTACTGAAAAGCTTCATCTGAAAGGTCTGGTAGATTATATGCGCAAAGTGGAAATGGCTGTTGTCATCAGTGAAGATGCCGACGAAGAAGCTAAATTTGCAGCAGAAGGATTATCCATAAAACCGCATCGGGACCGTATGAACAAGGTTGATGAAAATGGTTTTGACATCGAGGATAACTTCAAAGACCCGAACAATCCGTTACAATTGGTTTTTGTCTGCGCTATGTGGCTAACAGGATTTGATGCACCGTCTGTCTCTACCTTGTATTTGGATAAGCCGATGAAAGGTCATACGCTGATGCAGACCATTGCCCGTGCCAACCGTGTATATAACGGCAAGGAATGTGGTTTAATCATCGACTATTTGGATGTGTTCAAGTATCTGAAACGTGCTCTGGCTGAATATGCGTCTGATGACGGTGGCTTAATGCCAGTAAAAGACGTGGACAAGCTTTTGGGGCAGCTGCACGAAGCAATCGACCTGACCAAAACTTTCTGCATGAGTCATGACGTAGATCTAAATAAGGTTGTTGAAGACGGCGATACATTCAAGAATTTGTCTCTGTTTGAGGATTATGCAAATACCATCGTTGGCAATGATGATGTGAAGAATGAGTTTGCTGTAATGGCAAATACCGTTGATGGTCTGTACGAATCCCTACGACCGGATATTTTTAAGATGGATTTTGAGCCTGCATACAAAGATGCCATCCTCTATCTGAAGGGAATCATTGATGGCAAAATCCGTCCGGAAAAGATTGAAGCAGCACAAGCCAGAATCAACGAACTGTTAGATCAGAGTGTTATTACCGCAGCGGATGCAAGAAAATATACCATCACAGGAGCAGGCAAAGAACTTGATTTATCCAAACTGGATATTGATGAACTCCGATCTCAATTCAAAAGGCTGAAGAATAAGAATCTTGAAATTGCAAATCTTCGTAAATACATCGAAGAAAAGCTTCAGAAAATGCTGCGACGCAACATAACCCGTACAAAATTTGCGGAGCGTTTTAGAAACATCATTGACGAGTACAACGCTGGTGGATCTCAAAACGATGATTTTTATGAGAAACTTCTGAAATTGATGGAAGAACTTCGTGCCGAAGAAGAACGTCATATTAAGGAAGAATTGTCGGAGGCTGAATTGGAGTTGTTTGACCTTCTTAGAAAAGAGCAGCTTACTGTCGATGAAGAAAAACGTGTGAAGTTGGCAGCAAAAGAACTTTATAACACACTTACAGAGAAGCGAAAAGAGTTATTCATTGTTGGATGGCAAAACGATCCGCAGCCGAAGGAACGAGTGAAGGGTGAGATTGTCTATATCCTGACTACACCACTTGGTGGTGTAGTTACATAGATTTATAGAGACTTATGAAAAAATGAAGAAAAACCGAAAACCCGAAAACCCCTGTAATATCAGTGTTTTTGAGGCTTATGGAGGAATATAGAGATTATGATAAAAGTGCTTTTCATCTGCCACGGCAATGTTTAATGCAGGCTGTGAAAGCCTTGATTTTGTTGGATTTCTTGTATGGAAACGTAGAATTTATACCTTATTTACACCTTTGGAAGATCGGATCGGAATAATAGAGAAAATGAAGAACTAGATTAAACTAACAGAGAGCGGCTTTGGCATATTGGAAATATATAAAATCTTTTACAAAAATAAGCTTGACAGTGACATAGAAAGCTGTATAATTACATTAACAGAACCCACCACGCCTCTGATTTTTCATGCGCAACCCGGTGGGACTTTCTTATTTATGGGGTGTTTTATGTAACAATATCCAAAGCAAATATTAACAATAGAACAACAGGTGCAATCTTATGTAGATGCAGGAATGAAGATTACATCTCAAGAAGATGTAGAGAAGGCATTAAAGTCAATTGGATTTTATCGTTTGAGAGGCTACTCGTTTCAATTATATGATAATGATGCAAAGAAGTATGTTCCGGGAACAAAGTTTGAAGATATTATAAAATTGTATCAATTTGATCAGGAATTATCAGCGTTGGTTTTTTCAATGATTTCTAAGATTGAGGTTGCTTTGAGAGTGCGATTGGTGGAAGCATTGCTTATACACGGAGAACCACTTGTTTTGCAAGATTCATCGATTTTTAAAGAGGAAAAACGTTATTGGCAGAATATGGCTAGTGTAGCGTCAGAAATTGCTCGCTCTAATGATGTGTTTATCAAACATAATTTTGACAATCATGATGGAGAAGTACCTGTATGGGCGGCCGTTGAAGTTCTTTCATTCGGTACATTATCGAAAATAATTAAGAATTTGAAAACAGGCACTGGAAGTTCATATTCTATATTAGCGGCCAATTACCAATATAAATCGAAAAAAGGAAATTGGGTAACTCCGTCACAGAAAATGCTTGCTTCATGGATACAGGGTGTTTCAGTATTGCGTAATATGTGTGCTCATAATTCCAGAATTTATAATCGTACAATTCATACGACACCGGAAATTCTGGATGTAGATAAAATTACGCCGCCACCAGCGCATAATGGCTTGTATTAAATCTTACTGGCGATGAAGTATCTGCGTTCATCTGATGAGGAGTGGACAGTATTTGTAAATTCATTCGATAGGATGATTCAAAATAATCATGGTGTGATCAGTCTCGTAGAGATGAATCTTCCAGCAGATTGGAAAGAACATTTAAGTGTATAAATGCTGTGGAATTGCATAAAATAATAAAGCAGACCTAACCAAGCATCATGCTCAAACCGGTTAGGCTTTCGGCGGAGTGTTACGATAAGCACTTCGCCATTTTTATTTTGATGACGAACCTTTATAGGAGGCTGTCGCTTTAGCGAATGAATTTTCGTGAAGCGGCAGCTTCCGTTTTGCTGTTTTAAGGATAAAATCCATCAAAAAACGCGAGAGTATATTAAAATTAAAAATATAGCCATGATGAAAAATATAGTATAGTTATGATGTATTAGATTACATGCGAGGTTATGCAACAATGATAAAAATATTATTCATCTGCCACGGCACTCCAGTTTTACTATAATTTAGACCTTCGTGTACTGGGGCATATTGGGGCGATATTCGCCGGAAGGCTTTGAAATTACTACGTTTTCTACTACTAAGGCACATATCTATAATGCTGTGATTTGCAAAGATTTGCGGGATATTTCTTAGTAGTAATGGACTACTTAGAGGCTTTACTGGGATGATTTGAGTATAACTCACGATCGCTGTGTACATTGAATAATCGCCTGAAATATGATATTATATCCATATAATAATTTTGGAGGCGGTTATGAGTTATAAAACTACCGATGCACTGATGCGTCATCTCCGAGATAATGGCATAGCCATCTCGGGAAGTAGACATAAAAGAGAACTTATTAATACTGGATATTTTCATGGATATAAGGGATATCGTTTTTTTAAGAATGCAAGTAATCAATTACCTTTTCAAAACTATGATGAGGTATATGCAACGATTCAATATGATTCTAAGCTGAAGAGTCTTTTGTACAGTAAAATGATGTTTATTGAGACTGCTGTTAAAAATATTGCGCTTGAAGAAATTCTGATCAACGCAAATTCTGAGAGCATTCAGGTGATGTATGATAAGGTAGTCAGCAGTTATAGAAATGCTCCGGCATCTGCATCACTGGAGCAAAAGAAGAAACTGCAGCAGAATAAGCTGAATCTTCAAAATTCAATACAGGCTAGCCTTGCAAACGCATATCGGAAGAATAATCCAAAGATTACACATTTTTATAATAATGCCAGCCAAGCAGGAGTACCTATTTGGGCACTGTTTGAAATAATGACACTAGGAGATTTCGGATATCTCTTATCATGTTTGACATATGATGTTCGAGATGATATTTCAAAGCGTCTTGGGTTAAATGTTTCGGCGGATACAGACAGACAGCTCATTTACAAATACATTTATACTTTAAAAGACTTACGCAATGCTATCGCACATAATTCTGTGGTTTTTGATACAAGATTCAATAATAATGAACCGACGAGAGCAATGAAGACCTGCCTTAAAAATGAAATCGGTCTGCCATATGTAAACTTCAAAACCATAGGAGATTATATCATCCTAATGTGCTACTATCTGAAATTATTAAAGGTGTCTAAAACAGAAATCAAGGCATTCATCAGAGAGTTTGAGAAAATCACGGATGAATATAGGGTTTCTGTAAATACAGCTGTTGTTACAATGGTGATTCATCCAGATTTGAGTTCCAGAATACAGGCACTGAAAAATTATGTGTAATGCTTGCATTTTTTTGTGGCAAGTGGTATATTATAGATACTAATTGGGGTATGCATTCGAGGATGCATACTTGAGGGAGTCGGGTGACCGGCTCCCTTTTTGAATCCTTATTGTTTAATATCTAGCTTGTATTCGTTATTGATTGATTTGATATTAAGGTAATCGCCTATACACCCATTTAATCGCTGATGACTAAGAATAGTTTTCTCGTTGACGATGCCATCTTCATTTTCAACAGTACAGGTGTAAAATCTGAAGTTTGTTAATTCTAATAAAACATTTACACTGAGGTAATTATGTTTTATTGCCAAGAAGCCTAATGACAAAAAGAAAATAAGAAATAGGATTACTTGGCTCCACTGAGTAAAGTCAAATGCAAATAACGGCAGAATATACGAGAGCAAATATTCTGCAGTAATAGATTTCTCTTCTACGGCTGATAATAGGTGCTGCTTTTGAGTCCCCTCAGTGGTATTTACGCATAATGTTACAAAAAGAACAAAAATGCAGATGAGCATGAAACCCAGAATGCAGCTTATGCTAATTATCTCGGTCCATAAATTATCTGTATTCTCGATGCAACTCTTTATGTCGATAAAAAGGATTGATATCCAAAGTGGCAAAAATGATGTGAAATATAGGCTGAAAGAAAATATTTTCGACATTCAGTTCTCCCTTCTTGCTTACTCCCATTTTTTTGAACCAGCAACTTCCATAGGATTATCATCAAACGGATCGATCATACCACGGTCACATAAAAGCTTAACAAGTTTATCGGATGCCTCTGGTTGTGTGGTATCAAATTGATCACCAATCATCGGAATGCCAAATTTTTTGCTCATTTTTTTACGACTGTTAGCATTGCGTAGTTTTTGAAGGTGACTATCATTGAAAGAAACAAATTTTCGAGGGTTATGTCCTCTCCCAGCTACAGCACAAAAAGAATCAAAATCATTGACAATATCATATGCTTGAATATCTAGAATTTTACTTTCACAGGTGGCCTTATATGCTCGTTCCATATTAAATAGATTTTCGCCTGCAAGAGTGAGCATGTAAATCACATCATCGAGAATGACTACATCAATAGAAGTTCTAAGCGAAATCACTTTATCAGTAATCTCCTTAAAAGTACCGCTAGCATGTAGAAACTTGTGTTTTAGTGTAGTTATTGGATTCTGCATAGAAATCAGTTTTACCACATGTGGTTCATTTTCAATTTGGATCGATCCAGAAATTAAATACGCCTGAGCCTTAAAATCTAAAGGATTTATTTCAGCATCAGGGGAAGCTATAGCCTCAATAAGAATTGTGTACTCCGTAGCGATTAAGTCATTATCTTTCTCAAGTCTGTATATAGTTTTGTCAATTGTAGATCCATCGTAATCACGGATATCTTGATATTTTTGTAAGACACCCTTTTCTGCATCATTATATCTTGAGGATATTTCAGAAACAAAAGAATCCAATGTGCCCACAGGGGAGAGAGTAACCTCTCTCCCGGTATATGTTGTTCCATCTCTTTTTGAAGTTTTTACCTGCAATAATTGCAAAGACCAATTTCTGCAGGTTGCAGTATTTGCAAATACTGCTCGGATTTTTTCTATAGACACTATGTACTTACCTTCTTTCTAAAATTCCTGTGATAGTGGTATCCAATGGTCATCAGCCATATCACGGGCAAATTCTGTATTGTTAATATAAAGTTGATTGTCTTTGTCTCGAACGAATCCCCAATGGATGGAATGCTCAGCAGCATATTTCTTGAATGCGTTGAATTTGTTTTCAATCTGAATATCGATATTCTTGTCCTTGCCTTTAGACTCGCCGCCCTTAGTCTCGATAACCCAGACGGTGCCATCCTTCTTCATAACGATATAGTCGGCATAGAAGAGCCACTGATTCTGAATACCGTCCATATACACAATCGAGAAATATTGCTGACCGGTGTCTCCGTTCTTGTAGACCCATTCAATATCATCACGGCTTTCGCAGAATTGCTCAAAGAGCATTTCTGATGTACTACGAACAAGGCTTGTGGCATATCCGGAAGTATAATCATGGTATGCATTGGTCAGGTATTCCACTTCATTCTTTACACCCGGGTCGTACTTATAGAAGTCCTGCTCCGGAATATGGAAGATTGACTTCTTCGGATTAAGAGGAAGTGTCATCTGCGTATTCATATCTGCAGCCACTTCACGGAATTCTTCCTTGAGCCGGTGTTCATTATTGATGATAAACGCGTAAAATTCTGCGGTATCCAGTAACAACAGCTTCTTATAGGAAGAACCACCTCTACGGAACAGACGCTCCAGTATGGTTTTTAACTTGGCAGTCTGCATGCCGATGGTGCTCTTAATGGCATCTACGGAGTGGAGTAGCTCAATACCATGCTTGTGGGTATTCACACGCTTGCGAGTGGTGTAGTAGGTGGTGCTCTCAGCGACCATATCGGTACGAACGTATTCGCCGTAGAGGGCGTGACCAATAATCTCATCACCGAATTGATAGCCTGCTGCCATAAAGCGGAACTTGTTGTCTGCGGTGCTTGTGGTCAGATTATATTTCTTCACCAAAGCATCGTAGATTTTGTTCAGGACATTACGCTCACCTAAGCTGCCAACATCCAAGTCACGAATTTCTTTTTCCAAGGTGAAGGTCTTGCATTTTTCCTTTAGGAACAATCTGCGAGTCTCATAGGCCTTATCCATGTTGGAGAGAAGTCCTGCTTTGTATTTCTCATCAAAAGTATAAACATAGCAGAAGTCTAATAGGTCATCTTCGTAGTGCTTTGCTTCAGGCATACGGCGGATTCGGCCGATGGTCTGAATCTCAAAGCTTTCACTCATGCCTTCACGCAGCTTGACGAGAATTTTGGCACGTGGACAATCCCAGCCTGTACTGATGGCCTGTTTCATAAGAAGGAACACAGGAATAGCATCGTTCTCGGTTAGATTGTCCGGTAAGTCTTTTTTATCTTCACTCATCCACTTGCTGACCATGCCGTTATCGTAGGTGTAGCCCATAGACTCTAATTTCTGTTCTACAGCAGCGATGGTTTCCGGCTGACCGTTCGGGAACTGAATCAGCACGAGAGGACGGATATTTTTACCGATTTCCTTATATCGGCCTGCTATAGCTTTTCTCTTTGCATCTGCAAGGTCAAGCAGATAATCGTAATCATCGGTGATTTCTGTGTTATCAGCTACGCCTTCATTGACATAGAGAGCCTTGGTGATAAGGCCTGCACCGATAACGTCCACTTCGTCAATTTCAAAGAATTCGTATCTCTTATTTTCGATAGCAGTAGCACTGACACGGACAATATTCTTGGACGCAAATGCATCGATGATGGTCTTTGCCTTGGCAGTGTTGTTGGAGTGCTCCTCATCAATAATGACGATAAATTCCACACCGGCGCGATGTGCATCTGCAATGCGGTCAAAGAGATTCTTGCGCTCGCTGTCACGAATGGCCGTGTTGCCACGCTTGGTTACAAGCTCCCAGTTAATGAAAGTGGTGCTACCGGGGGCAAATCCATTCAGCAGTGCGTCAAACAGATTCTGTGTTGCTCTGCCCGGAACGAACTTCATCATTTTCTCACGGCTCTGTTCCTCAAGATTTCCCTTGCCGGGGCAGAGCCAGATAAAAGCAGTATTAGCACTGACATTGGTAAGATAGGTATCCACATAATCGATGAGAATGATGGTCTTACCGGAACCGGTCGGTGCTTTCATAATAATGGTCTGTTTGCTGTCACTCTTGGAAGTGAGATCTATCAGCTTTATAACGGCTTTTTCCTGAAAATCAAACAGCTTAATGGATAATCCTGAAGTTACCATGATTCACCCACCTCCTGTAATTCAAATTTGAAGTAGTCATCCGGGATAATATGGATGTCCACATCACTAAAGAGCATATTCTGCTCTGTGGTGAAAAGTACATTTCTGGACACATACAGAGCCTTCACATTCGTATATTCATCCCAGTGCTGTTCCAGTGCATCGGCTTCTTCATCGGTGAGCACCATGATATACTTACTACCGTCCAATTTGATGCCGTGTTCCAACTGAATCATCTCCTTGATGTGGTCGAGCAGCTCATCTGTGAGAGCATCGGAGTCCTTGGATACGAAGTCAGTGCGATAGTATTTTAGATTGGCAGGGATGCCTTCCGTATCGCCATATCCCTCAATGACACGTTTGATACGTTCATAGGTGACCTCTTCACAGATATTGTTCTCGTTATTGGTACAGAGGATGAATCTGCGATTGCCGCCGTCTTCAGCATTGAGCTTCAAAACAGCATGACCGGTGGTGCCAGAGCCTGCGAAGAAGTCGAGAATGGTTGCAGATTTATCACAGGAAATTTTAATAATATTCATTATTAGCTGGGTTGGCTTTGGATGCGTGAAAACTTTTGCAACGCCGAAAACCTCTTTTAGTTCTTGTGTTGCATCTGAATTCATTCCATGACTATCCCACCAAGATTCTGCTTTCCTCTTTGAAAATACACGGTCTTTAGCAAATACACGCTGGACAGGTCTTGCAGTTCCACTTTTTCCGAAAATAATTCGTCCATCTGCAATTCTCTTTAAGACTTCCTGTTCATTAAAGACCCAATATCTACCATCTGGCGGATAGAAAACATCTCCTGTAGCTGGGTTGGTAATAGCAAAATGTGGGCCTTTGTGATTTGCAGATAAATCTGTAGTTGTCCATGGCCCACGAGGGTCATTATCAGGATTGCTGTAATTTTTAAGAATATCTGCTTCAGATACTTCAAAGCCCATATCGAAAATGGTTTCTATAGAGCATGCATAGCATAGAATGTAATCATGTACCGGAGGAAGCCATCCCATATTATTTCCATTTGTTTTCTTCTTCCAACAAATCGTACCGACATAATTAGCGTTGCCGAAAATTTCATCACAAAGTAATTTTAAATTTGCATACTCAGCATCATCAATAGAAATAAAAATACTACCATGTTTTGAAAGTAGCTTCTTCGCAATAGTCAATCGTTCCTGCATAAAGGAGAGCCACTTTGAGTGCTTATAGGAATCAACGGAATCTACAAATGCATCATCGTATACGAAATCTTTGTTTCCCGTGTTATAAGGTGGGTCAATGTAGATAACGTCAATCTTGCCTGCATGAGTCTTTTCCAATAATCGAAGGCTATGAAGGTTATCACCTTCAAGAAGAAAATTGACACCGCCTGATGTAGTGGTGATTTCTTTGTCTACACATTCAGTAAATACGGGAATGTTATCCCTCATCTGCACATCAACGGCTTCTTCGTGGCGTTCCCATACGAGACCGTATTTCTTTGCGTTTAGTTCACTCTCAATTTCTTCGAGGGCAATGAGCACCTCATCATCGTCTTTATGTTCTTCACGGATGGTTTCGAGGAATGCCAACATGCGCTGACGTTTCTCCTGCGATAAATTAGCCATCGTTTTCATCCTCCTTATCCGGTACAAATTCAATAATATCGTCTACCTTGCAATTCAGCACACGACATATCTTTTCCATGGACTCCAGTGATACATAATGGTCACGGCGGAGCCTTGTGGATATATTGGCACTGTAGCCAGCCTCCTTCTGAAGCTGCGCCGGTGTCATTTCTCTATCTATCAACATGTGAAATAGCTTCTTATATGTAATAGCCATGTTCGTCCTCCATAAACTATCGTCAATAACTGCCTTCTATTTTATCACGAATACGTGAAAATATCTACTAGGTAAAAATTACAATATAGCAACATCCATTTCCTCCGGGTCATTACGACTTGGAGGATTTTTTATTTTCCTTCGTCAAAACGTCTTCCGTGTCTCCAGTGGATAGTAAAAGAAAATTTTTTAGGAAATGTGGCTCAAATCTCAAACTGACCTCCATTGGTAGGTGTAAGGAATATTTCTTCAAAAATATCCGCTCAAATCAAGGATTTCTCTCCAGTGGGAAATAGAAGCGCAAATTATTTCAAATTGTTTCGGCCAAAAGCCAATCTCGCCTCCATTGAGTAGTGAAGGCAGGTAATTTGAAAAACCGGTACTTAAACCGGCGGCAGCTGTCCTTTTACTGATGAAGACAAACGAAGGAGGAAAATAAAATGGTTAATCTGGAAAATATACCGGCCTATCTCAAGAAGTATAGAGGCTGGTGTGGTTGGAAGTATGAGGAACGAAAACCCAGACTTACGAAGGTTCCCTATAATCCGCTAACCGGCACTCATGCTTCGGTGAATCAGCCGGACACATTTGCAGATTTCGATTCTGCAATGAAGGTGGCAGATAGCTATGACGGCATCGGCATCCGTGTTGGCGCTGAAATTATCGCTATCGACCTTGACCACTGTAAGGATGGGGGGGACTCTACAGCCTTGGGCAGCGGAAATCGTATCTCACTTCCAGGATACCTATATCGAAGTAAGTCCCAGTGGAACCGTCCTGAGAATCATTCTGTTTGTAGAAAAGGGCTACAGCTACGACAAGGATACCTATTACATCAAAAAAGAAAATGTTGAAGTTTATGTGTCCGGTGCTACAAATCGCTTTGTCACTATCACAGGTAATGTGTTCCTGAAAAATGATATTGCAGAAAACATGAGTGGTCTTCAGTGGCTTTTGGAAACACATCTGTAGCTTCTATAAAATCAATTCTACAGTAAAAACATACGGTCTAGACAGCTACTTTTTAAGCCATTATCCAAAAGACATATAATATATAGGCTCAAATGGTGAAAGTGCCCATTTGGGCCTATATATTATATGAATTCATGTATTACAACCAGAGCAAGATCCACCCGTGTAATACAGTATTGTCATTTTGACAATTTTGTATTACTTACGAGTAGCAGACTTGATGGGGATTACGTTCCCCATACCCACGTGAAAATATAATTGCTGACAATTACATTTTAGCAGACACACAGGCGTATCTGGATAAGAGTCACAGACAACAAAACAATGAAATTTTGATAAAGCATTCACCTTGAATAGGTGGGTGTTTTTTGTTTTTAAGTATTCATTTGATCAAAAAAATAAAAAAATTTTCATCAGGGGACTGTAAAAATGCCTCTCAGCGTTTCGTATTAATGAAAGGGTATTTTTTGCAGGAAAAATAAAAAAATTTCCTCAAGAGCCTGTATTTATGCCCTTCATCTTTTGAATATGTGTAAGGACATTTTTGAGCCGGCAGAAAAATGATTTTTACAATAATTTGAACGCAGTTCACGAAACAACTGCGCTCATGAGCAAGTAGCGAAGCGGATTGCGAATGTCCGATTCGCATAGAAACGAGGCGAGAAAAAGAATGAAATATGAATACATGAAGGAGTCAGAGCAGATGATTCAGTACTTCCAGTTTCCGAAGTTTTTGCTAAAGCTTCGAATTTCTCAAAGTGCAAAATTTCTTTATATGATTTTGTATGACCGGGCACGGATATCGAGAAAGAATAGCTGGATAGATAAGTATGGAAATGTTTATCTGATATTTCCAATAGAAGAATTGTCTGTTCAAATCGATAAATGCAAATCTTCTGTAAAGACAGCGTTGAAGGAATTAGATGATGTGGGACTATTGGTTCGCAGATCCGGTGGTTTTTCAAAACCCAATCATTTATATGTGAAAATTCCATCTGAAGAGATAAGTTTACAGACGGTTGATGATAAGGCGGTTGAAAAGATGGCTGTAATAGAGCCGGAAAAGCACCCATCATCTGGTCGTAAAAATGGCTGTGCAGAAGCCGGAAATGTGGCACCTAGTAAAGTAACTGAGAAATATAAAAGAAATAAATGTCATGAAGTAAATTATTGCTATGGGGAAGGAGAGAGTTTGTGATGAGGGAAGAAGATACCGTATGTGTAGGCAGTGATGGTTTGCGATACTGCAAAGTCTGTGGGGAAGCGAAAGAAGCATTTTTCCCCAAGGGTGGATTTATGGGGATGAAGAAACATTCCAGGCAATGTGCCTGTGACAGAAAAGCATATGAAGAAGAACAAAAATATTTTA
This sequence comes from Brotomerdimonas butyrica, assembly GCF_025567305.1. Taxonomy (NCBI): domain Bacteria; kingdom Bacillati; phylum Bacillota; class Clostridia; order Eubacteriales; genus Brotomerdimonas; species Brotomerdimonas butyrica. Next base: position 84,328 of record NZ_JAOQJP010000003.1, on the reverse strand, counting down.
AAGAGAAAGAACACCGGGAATTAGTCAGCAGAAATATGAGCATCTGTTTTGACGAGAGCAGAATGGAAGAGTGGACATTTGAAAATGCAGATATGTCAGATGCTGTAATGCATAAGGCAAAAAATTATGTTGATAACTGGAATGAAATGAAAAGAAATCATATTGGTTGTTTGTTCTGGGGACCGGTTGGTACCGGGAAAAGTTATATTGCCGGGTGTATTGCCAATGCGCTTCTTAAACGAGAAGTAACGGTAAAGATGACAAATTTCAATACCATTATCGATGATATATTTCCACTAGCAGACAAAACGGAATATATCAATGCATTGGCTTCTTATCAGCTTCTAATTATTGATGATCTTGGAGTAGAACGAAATTCAGAATATGCGTTAGGAATTATTTTTAGCGTCATAGATCGCAGGATCCGTTCAGGACGACCATTGATCATCACGACCAATCTTCCGCTGAAAGAAATAAAAAGCGAGACCATGTTAGATAAAAGGCGTATCTATGACCGTATTTTAGAAATGTGTACGCCAATGTATGTTGGAGGCGTAAGTAAACGAGAAGCGATTGCAAGTATGAAAATGGAGAAAGCAAAAACGTTGTTGAATACAAACAGAGGGGAGGAGGAATGCGAATGAATCATACAGAAAAAACAGTACCTGTTTGGAAGAAATATTCTTTAAATGTTTCCGAAGCAGCAGAATATTACGGAATTGGAGAAAAGAGATTAAGGCAGATTGCAGGTGAAAATGAGGGAGCGGATTTCATTTTGGAAGTAGGTTCTCATATACGGTTCAAAAGAAAATTATTTGAAGATTATCTGGATACAGCCAGCACAGTTTAAGTGACAGAATAGAAGAAATAGTAATGAAAATAATGTTCATTTTATCTTAGCGAAGGGAAGGTCTTGTGGTATAATGAATAAACCGAGACGGTCTTCCAAGTTAAATGAACATTTGATGAAGGAGACTAAAAAATTATGAGTGAAAAAAGGAGAGATCATAGAGGACGTATATTACACAATGGAGAAATGCAGTTATCGGATGGCAGATATCGATTTAAGTATGTAGATGAAATGGGAAAAGAACGCTGTATATATAGCTGGAGACTGGATCACAATGATGCAGCTCCAAAAGGAAAACGTCGTACATCATCACTTCGGGAAATGGAAAAGAAAATCCAGGCAGACCGATTTGACCAGATTGTAACAAATGGTGGAAATATGACAGTGCTGGAACTGGTTGAAAAATATATTTCGACTAGAACTGGTGTTAGACCGACAACGGTTGCCGGATACGGAACGGTTATCAATCTTCTGAAGAAAGATCCATTTGGAAAAAGAAGGATTGATATGGTTCGGATTTCCGATGCGAAATGTTGGCTGATACATCTTCAAAAAGTGGAGAAGAAAAGTTACAGTTCCATTCATTCCATCCGTGGAGTTCTTCGACCGGCATTTCAATTAGCAGTTGACGATGATTTGATCAGGAAAAATCCATTTCAGTTTCAACTGGTGGAAGTAATCGTGAATGATAGTGTAACAAGAGAGGCAATCAGCAGGGCAGAGGAACGCAAGTTTTTACAATTTGTGAAGGATGATCCACATTTCAGTAAATACTACGAAGGCATTTATATACTGTTTAAGACGGGACTTCGCATTTCAGAATTTTGTGGACTGACTGTTTCTGATATTGATTTTAAAGAACATACAATTAATATTGACCACCAGTTGCAGAAGAAATCAAAAATCGGGTATTATATTCAAGAAACGAAGACAACCAGCGGAACAAGAAAGATACCTATGACTGCGGATGTGGAAGAATGTTTTCGGAAGATTATAGAAAAACGAAACCCACCAAAAGCAGAACCTATGGTAGATGGGAAGAGCGGATTTTTATATTTTGATAAAGATGGAAGTATCTGCTATTCCTTACACTGGGAGCATTACTTTAAACATATCGTTCAGAAGTATAATAAAATTTACAAGGTTCAGATGCCGAATGTTACACCACATGTATGCAGACATACCTATTGTTCCAATATGGCAAAGTCGGGAATGAATCCAAAAGCATTACAGTATTTGATGGGGCATTCAGATATCAGCGTTACATTGAATACATATACACATGTAAATCTTGAGGATGCCAGAGAAGAAGTCGCCAGACTTCGAGTTGTGTAATTACGATTTTATAGCTTAAAATGGCAAGGTGTAAAATCTTGAAATTTACACCTTATTTTACACCTTTTGCGGTATAACATATGCCATAACACACCAATTTATGCCAGAAAGCAATTTTTTACAAGGGCTCACAAAGTCTGAAATACCAAGAAAAACGAAGAAATGCGAGGTTATGCAACAATGATTAAAATACTTTTTATTTGCCACGGCAATATCTGCCGTTCGACCATGGCTGAGTTCGTGTTCAGGGACATGGTGCGCCGGGCAGGGCATGAAAATGAGTTTTACATAGAATCGGCAGCGACCAGCCGGGAGGAAATCGGCAATGATACGCATCCGGGAACGAAGGAGAAGCTGAGGGAGAACGGGATACCGTTCGAGAGCAGGCATGCGCGCCAGATGACGAAAAAGGACTATGAAAAATTCGACTATATAATAGGCATGGATGATGCCAATGTCCGCAACATCGAGAGGATATGCGGCGGTGATCCGGAGCACAAGATAACCAGGCTGCTGGAGCACGCCGGGGCGGATCGCAGCATTGCGGATCCATGGTATACGGGCAACTTTGACGAGACGTACGATGACGTGATACAGGGCTGCGAAGCTCTGATGGAGGAACTGATATGAGTGGACAGGCGGGAACTAAAAAGGATTATCTGCCGGTGTTTGAGGGATTCCCTGATGTCACCGGCTTTTTTTCATTGAAAAGCGGGGCAGTCGAAGGTTCGCCTTACGATAATCAGGAAATCTTCAGGCAGCTTGGCATGGAAAACGCAGTGCGCGTTTTTCCAAAACAGATCCATAAGAAGCACGTTGCAGTGATACGTCAGGAAGATGTTGAAGCGGCAGTTGACACATCGATCATCATCCCGGATACCGATGGCGCTGTCACCGATATCAAAAATGTTCTGCTGACAACTGTCCATGCGGACTGTCTGGCGGTCTTCTGCTATGATCCGGTGAAAGAAGCCATCGGCCTTTCGCATGCGGGATGGCGTGGGACATGCGCAGGGATCGCCGTGGAAATGATCGAGAAGATGCAGACTGAATACGGCTGCGATGCAAAAGATCTGCAGATTTACATCGGTCCGGGGATAAGCCTGTGCTGCTTTGAAGCCGGTATGGAAGTAGCTGAGGCCTTTGCAGAAAACTGGGACTTCGCACACGAATTCATCTCCAGAGCACCTGAAGACCGCAAAAACGAAAAATGCCATATAGACATCAAAGGCATCAGCCGCAGGCAGCTGGAGCTCGCAGGAATCCCGGCAGAGCAGATAAAAGTCAGTGAGCACTGCACCTGCTGCGAACCGGAGCTGTTCTGTTCATACCGCAGAGAAGGAGGCACGTATATGCGCATGGGCGGCGGGCTTTGCATGCCGTCAAGATAGAAAACAGAAAAAAAGAAACCAGAAAAAAAAAACAGAAAAAAGAAACAGGAAACGGCAGCATATCGCATTTAACAGTACTATATATATGTTAATAAAAATCAATAATCAGAAAAGTCACTCAAAATACATTTTTTGGTCGCAAAACAATAATTAAGTTGCTATTATCTGAAAATTGTGTTATTATGAAACCCACACAAAAATTAGATGCTTGATACTAACATGTAGCACTAACACGATAGCATTGACATGATTTTCAGAAAGGCGGGATGCACTTGACTGTATTGATGGACAAAATAAGAGAAGTTTTCGTATCGGTAGTACCGATAACCGTTATTGTACTGATCCTCAGCTTCACACTCACCCCGATGTCGGGAAGCATGATAGCGCGCTTTCTGCTGGGGGCAGTTCTGATAATCGCAGGATTATCTGTATTTCTGCTGGGCGTAGATCTGGGAGTCACACCTATAGGGACCCTGATGGGATCGATGATCACAAAGAGCAATAAATTTTCAATCGTAATGATCGCCGGTCTTGCATTGGGTTTTTTTATTTCTGTCGCAGAACCTGATCTGCACATACTTGCATCTCAGGTCGAATCGGTAACTGGCGGCACTATCACGAAATTCAGCATAGTGGTGGTCGTATCCATAGGTATCGCAGTGCTTCTGAGCATAGGACTCGGAAGGATCGTAAAAGCGTTCCCGCTTTACAAGCTGCTGACAGTGCTGTACCTGGTGATATTCGTGATGGCGATCTTTACATCAGAGGAATTCCTGGCGATATCGTTCGATGCATCGGGCGCGACGACGGGAGCGATGACCGTGCCGTTCATAATGGCTCTGGCTATAGGTGTTTCCGCGATGAGAAGAGACTCAAAGTCATCAGAGAAAGACAGCTTCGGCCTCGTTGCTGTAGCTTCCACGGGAGCTGTCATTTCTGTAATGGCTATGAGCATCATATTCGACATGGATGAGATACAGGGCTCTGTAGAGATCATCGACGGCAGCTCGTCATCCGTGCTGGCTCCTTTCCTCAACGAGATCACCGTGCTGGCGCTGGAATCTGCGATGGCAGTATTGCCTATAATGCTGATCTTTCTGATATGCAATTTCATATCGATCAGGGTAGAGGCCGGTGAACTCGGACGCATATGCACGGGACTGGTCTACAACTGGGCGGGGCTGACGCTGTTCCTGACCGGAGTGAATGCCGGATTCCTCGATGCCGGACGATTCATAGGTCATACGCTTGCGGAAAATCACGGCGGATGGCTGCTCATACTCATAGGCTTCGTGATAGGTCTCGTGACGATACTGGCGGAGCCTGCAGTACACGTGCTGACGCATCAGATAGAAAGCGTCACTTCAGGATATGTAAAGCGCTCGTACGTGCTCGGCGCACTTTCTATAGGGGTCGGCTGCGCGGTGGCTCTTTCGATCATCAGGATACTGATACCTGAACTGCAGCTCTGGCACTATCTGCTTCCCGGATATGCGGTGGCTCTGGCACTGATGTATTTCGTGCCGAAGCTGTTCGTCGGCATCGCCTTCGACTCAGGTGGAGTTTCTTCGGGGCCGATGACGGCGACCTTCATACTTACATTCACGCAAGGCGCGGCAGAGTCGATAGAAGGTGCAGACGTGCTCGTCGAAGGGTTCGGTGTGATCTCCATGGTCGCGCTGACGCCGATAATAGCACTGCAGGTGCTGGGCCTGCTTTTTAAGATAAAATCTGCAGGCGAAGAGCATGCAGAGCGAAAAAAGCCGGTCAGCAGATACGAATGCGTGTACTTCGTCGTGTACAAAGGCCTGGCGAGCCGCATACTGCACTTTGCAAGAAAACGCGGAGTCTCCGGCGGAACGATATTTTACGGACGTCAGACCGCAAAAGGGTTCTGGAAGCATCTGTTCAGGCTGGATCACGTTGAGAAGGAAGTGCTCGTGATAGTTACGGAGCAGAAGCTCGCATATCAGCTCATGCGTATGGTGAGCAAACTGCTGCAGTTCGGAATGACGGGCGACGGCATTACGTTCAGCGTGCCGGTGGCAAGGTTCATAGGCGACGGTGGCGACAAACATCATATAACAGAGAAAGAGAAGGTGACATTCATGTACGATGCGATAAATATCATAGTCAACAAAGGTATGGCGGAGGAAATGCTCGCTGCGGCGCAGAGTGCGGGAGCATACAGCGGCACTATCGTAAATGCGCGAGGTGCGGGTCAGAGTGAGACCAGCAGACTTTTCAGCCTGGATATCGAGCCTGAGAAGGAGCTGCTGCTGATCGTTGTGGAAAGAGACCGCACGGATGCGGTTATCGATGCTGTAAATGCGCAGATCGACCTCGATGCGCCGGGCAACGGCATAATGTACGTGCAGGAGGTGAGCAGGATATACGGGCAGATGAAGTGATGTAAGCCGGAATTTTCCTGTTGAAAAGATAAAACCACCGGGATCTGTATTGACAACCGGTGGTTTTTCAGATATCTTATTCCTATAAAACAGATATGATTTACGCAAAGCCTGAAAGGGCGACAGCGTATGTGTGATATAAAAAATGACAGACAAATTATAGATGCTGACAGCGCTGCTGTAACAAGGATGAGTTAAGCGGCAAAGGCGGCGCTGCCCGGGATGATATCAAAACTGAGAGGAGAATGAAAATGAGCAGGGAACTTACGAGAGACGAAGCATGGGAACTTCTTAAAGAATACAACAGCGATCCTTTTCATCTGAAACACGCAGTCACAGTGGAAGGCGTCATGAGATATTTTGCAAGGGAGCTGGGCTACGAAGACGAAGCGGAATTCTGGGGCATCGTGGGACTTCTGCACGACCTGGATTTTGAACAGTACCCTGACCAGCACTGCATAAAAAGCCAGGAGATAATGAGAGAACGTGACCTGGACGAGCGTCTGATACACGCCACAGCAAGCCACGGCTACGGCATAACAGTGGATATAGAGCCGGAGCACGAAATGGAAAAAGTCCTGTATGCCACAGATGAACTGACAGGACTGATATATGCCACATCGCTGATGAGACCGTCCAAGAGCGTTTCAGACATGGAGGTCAAATCAGTTAAGAAAAAATACAAGAACGCCAACTTTGCGGCAGGCTGCTCAAGGGAAGTCATCCAGCGCGGCACAGACATGCTCGGCTGGGAGCTCAGCGACCTGATACAGAGAACGATACTGGCGATGAGAGAATGTGAGGAAGCTTATGAAGCCATCGGCTGATAAGGATATAAAGAAATATGCGGAAACAGTGCAGAAACTGAGAGAAAACAGGAACCTCAGCGATGATGAGTTCGCACTGCTGATGGGATGCAGCGGCACCCTCAGGGGAGACGAAACTGCCCAGTGCCGGGGATGTCTTGAAAACCGTGTGCTGTCGGCGGGATATCAGATCGTCACAGATATAGGCGATGTGAGACGATAAAGGGGTTTATGATATAAAAAGAATTGACAGCAATGAGCGACAGGCTGGATCCCAGTACTGCCGTTTTTCATTATGTAGGAAATATCGCTTTCGATATTTCCGGAATATCAGCAAAAGTTTCATATCAAAATATGTGGCGAAGCCACTTTTGTTCTATGCAAAGCGCACCCTGCGCGCTGTTTCCGACATACGTACAGTTCTGATTGATATTTTTTTGTTTAGGGATTATAATAATTAAGTATGCGATTTAACTAATGAAAGGAACAGTAAATGCTTAAAGTAGAAAATCTGTCATTCTCCGTAAATGAAAAAGGTATGGAGAGAAATATACTGTCGGATGTCAGCTTTGATGTAAAAAGCGGTGAGATGCTCGTCATCACAGGACCTAACGGCGGAGGCAAGTCCACGCTGGCAAAGGTCATCATGGGCATCGAGAAAGCGACAGCGGGAAAGATCACGCTGGATGGCACCGACATAACAGGATACGATATAGATGAAAGAGCTAAGGCCGGGATCGGATTTGCATTCCAGCAGCCGCCGAGATTCAAGGGAATGACGGTCGACAGACTGATTTCCCTGGCAGCAGGCGAGGAAAAGAGCGAATCCGAGTGCTGCTCGCTTCTGAGCAAAGTCGGACTTTGCGCCCAGGAATACGTGAAAAGAGAAGTCGACAACACACTTTCCGGAGGCGAGATGAAGCGTCTGGAGATAGCGACAGTGCTTGCAAAACCGCACAAACTCTGCATTTTCGACGAACCAGAAGCAGGCATAGACCTGTGGAGCTTTTCCATGCTGATACAGCAGTTCGAAGAAATCAAGAAGGACAAGAACCAGAGCCTCATCCTGATCTCGCATCAGGAAAGGATAATGCAGATGGCAGACAGAGTCATGGTGATCGAAGACGGCAGAGTTGCCGGCATAGGAAAGCGTGAGGATATACTCCCGCAGCTAATGCAGGAAGGTCCGTCATGCTGTGCGTATCTCAAGAGACTGGAAGAGATTTAGGAGGGTGCGAAATTGGCAGAACTTGATAAAGTAACACAGGCGATACTCAAATATATAGATGAAGCAGGCTTTAAGCAGGAAGGTGCGTTCAATCTCAGACATAACGGAGCTGCGCTGTGTCATGGGGACAGCGAACACATAAAGATCGTGAAAAAGCAGGACAAGCCGGGGATCGATATCTACATCGACGGTGATACGGACGGTGAAGAAGTCCATATCCCTGTAGTCCTCGATGCGACAGGCTTTACAGACAAGGTATACAATGACTTCCACGTTGCAGACGGAGCGAACGTCGTGATAATCGCAGGCTGCGGGATCCACAATGACGGACATGCCGACAGCCAGCACGATGGTGTGCACTCGTTTTTCGTGGGAAAAGGTGCAAATGTCACTTACCGCGAGAACCATTACGGTGAAGGCGACGGCAGCGGGGCGAGGATCCTCAATCCGGTGACGAAGATCACGCTGGACGAGGGCAGCATTTTCACGCTGGATACATCCCAGATAAAAGGCGTGGACTCGACTAAGCGAGAGACGCAGGTCGACATGGGCAAAAACACGAAGCTTTTCGTAGTGGAAAAGCTGATGACTCACGGAGATCAGGACGCGGAGTCGAATATGGAGATAAGGCTCAATGGAGAAGGCAGCTCGGCGCAGATAGTTTCGAGATCGGTAGCTAAGGAGAATTCGAGCCAGGTCTTCCATCCGGCAGCAGTCGGCAACAACAAGTGCAATGCGCACATACAGTGCGATTCGATAATCATGGACAGCGCACAGGTGCGATCGATACCGGAGATCAACGCGAAGCATCTCGATGCGGCGATAATACATGAAGCGGCTATCGGAAGGATAAACGACGAGCAGCTGATCAAGCTCAGGACGCTTGGCATGAAGGAAGAGGAAGCGGAGAACATCATCATAGAGGCATTCCTCAACTGACAGGCGTGAGCTGACCGGTGATTTTGACATCGGGGATTTGACATCCGGAACCGGCGAAGTGCGGAGGAACAGGAGACAGGACGATATGAAACTGATTTCATGGAACGTAAACGGAATAAGAGCGGCTATGGGCAAAGGCTTTCTCGATTTTGCAAAGGAGCAGGATGCGGACATCCTGTGCATCCAGGAGACGAAGATGCAGGAAGGGCAGGCTGAGGTGCCGCTGGATGGATACCATCAGTACTGGTGTTCCGCTGAAAAGAAGGGCTATTCCGGAACTGCAGTGTTTTCAAAGAAAGAGCCGCTGTCTGTGACATACGGCATAGGGATAGACGAGCACGATCACGAAGGCAGGGTGATAACCGCCGAGTATGACGGATTTTACCTTGTGAACGTATACGTGCCGAATTCGCAGAACGAGCTGAAAAGACTAGACTACAGGATGAGCTGGGAAGATGATTTCCTGGCATATCTCAAGAAGCTGGAGGAGAAAAAGCCGGTGATCGCATGTGGAGATTTCAACGTCGCTCACCGCGAGATAGATCTTAAAAATCCGAAGACCAACAGGAAAAACGCCGGATTCACCGACGAGGAGCGCCAGAAGATGACACAGCTCCAGGACGCCGGGTTCACCGATACCTTCAGATACTTCTATCCCGACCTCGAAGGCGCGTATTCGTGGTGGAGCTACCGCTTCAACGCCAGGAAAAACAACGCCGGATGGCGTATAGACTATTTCCTCACGTCAAAAGCCCTGGACGACAGGCTGCAGAAGGCTGAGATCCTGACTGACGTGTACGGCTCGGACCACTGCCCGGTGACACTCGAGATCGACATGTAAAGACTGCAGCTGAGGGTTTGCACAGTTTTTATGGCGAGTGCTGGGAATGGTGCGGTTGAATATGGATAAGTAAAAAGCCTGCAGGCGAGCACAGATCATTCTGATTCGCACTGCAGGCTTTTCGGTTTGTTTTGTAAAGTATACTGACATTACAGCGTAAAATGCTGCACTATCAGCGATACGACTGCTACCATGAACCAGCAGCAGAGTCCCAGGCATATCGGTCTGATGCCGTTCGTGAGCAGTTTTTTCAGATTTGTATTCATCCCTATCGCAGTCATCGCCATGATTATCATGAATTTGCCGATCTTCACGAGCGCGCCTGAAAACGCTGCCGGTATCGGCAGAAGTGTGTTGAGGATCGCGGTCGCTACGAAGCCGAGGACGAACCACGGGAAAACCCTGACGAAGCTGAAACCGCCGTCTTGTGCGGAAAGCTCTCCGTCAGCCGAGGCCATAGCCTTTTCACGTGCGATTTTTCTTGTCGTGTAAAACGCCAGCACGAGTGTTATCGGGACGATCATCAGGGTCCTGGTCAGCTTTACGATCGTTGCGAACGCCAGTGCTGTATTGTTTCCGGCGGCGCTGCTCCACGAAGCACCGGCAGCGACTACTGATGAAGTATCGTTTATCGCAGTGCCTGCCCACATGCCGAATTGCGTGTCGGTCATGCCCATCATGTGGCCGAGAGCAGGGAAAATGAATACCGCGATGATATTGAACAGGAATATCGTCGAGATCGCCTGAGCGACATCTTCGTCCTCAGCCCTTATAACGGGTGCAGTAGCCGCGATGGCAGAACCGCCGCATATCGAAGTGCCGACCCCGATGAGTACAGTCGTCTTGCCGTCGACTTTCAGTGCCTTTCCAACCACATATGCCGTTATGAACGATGTCGACAGCGTGAACAGCATCACCAGCAGCGACTGTCCACCGACCTTGATAACATTGAAAAGATTCATCTCAAAGCCGAGCAGTATTATGGAATACTGCAGTATGTATTTCGAAGTGAATTTTATGCCCTTTTCGAGTTTCGCAGGTCTTTTAAAAAACGCGATGATCATACCGATCAGTATGCCGAATACCGGTCCGCCTACTATCGGGAAAAGACCTCCAAGGATACGCGCGGGTATGGCTGCCGCAAGGCAGAAAACTATGCCGATAAGTGTTTCTGATTCAAAAAATTTCTGTTTCATGTCATATTCTCCTTTTGTGCTACAGAAAATATTAAAGTATATATCGTGATTTGTAAAGACCGCAAAAATATATTGACATATACCATACGGGGGTATACTATATAGGCGTGATAAAGATATACGAAAAGGAGACGGATCTTTATGGAAACAGGAAACATGAAATGCCAGAACTGCTGTCACAAGACGAAGGAGCGTTCACCGCAGGAATACAGGAAGCTGGTGAACAGACTCAGCAGGATAGAAGGGCAGATAAGAGGCATAAAGAAAATGGTAGAGGAAGATGCGTACTGTACAGACATACTGATACAGGTGGCGGCAGTGAACGCTGCGCTGAACTCTTTCAACAAGGAGCTGCTGGCGAGTCATATCAAGACATGCGTGGCAGAAGACATAAGAAACGGCAAGGATGAAACGATAGATGAGCTTGTATCGACATTGCAGAAGCTGATGAGATAGAACTGGAGGAACGTGATGTTGAAACAGTATAAGGTTACGGGAATGAGCTGTGCTGCATGCAGCAGCAGAGTGGAAAAGGCGGTGAACAAGGTGCCGGGCGTGGAAAGCTGCTCGGTGAGCCTGCTGACGAATTCGATGGGAGTCGAAGGGACGGCATCGCCGGCGGAGATAATATCGGCAGTGGAGGCTGCGGGATACGGCGCTTCGGAAAAGGGCGGCTCGGCTGAAGCCGGTGAAAGCGGCGCAGGCGCACAGATGTCTGCAGATGAGGAGCTTCTAAAGGATACGGAAACGCCGGTGCTGAAAAGGCGACTGATCGCGTCGGTGGCAGTTCTGATCGTGCTGATGTATTTTTCGATGGGTCATATGATGTGGAACTGGCCGATCCCTTCGATACTCGAGGGGAACCATGTAGCCATGGGGCTGATACAGCTGCTCCTTTCCGCGATAATAATGGTGATAAACCAGAAATTCTTCATAAGCGGCTTCAAGAGCCTGTGGCACAGAGCGCCGAACATGGACACGCTGGTAGCACTTGGTTCGGGCGCTGCATTCGTTTACAGCACATATGCGCTGTTTGCGATGACGGACGCACAGGTGAACGGAGATATGTCCGCAGTGATGAAATACATGCATGAATTCTATTTCGAGTCTGCGGCGATGATACTGGCGCTGATAACAGTCGGCAAGATGCTTGAGGCGCGTTCCAAGGGAAAGACGACGGATGCGCTGAAAGGGCTGATGAAGCTGGCGCCGAAGACGGCAGTGATATTAAGAGACGGTGAGGAAGTGACGGTGCCTGCATCTCAGGTAAAAAAAGGCGATATATTCGTCGTTCGCCCGGGTGAGAGCATACCGGTAGACGGTATAGTGAAAAGCGGGATGAGCGCGGTCGATGAATCGGCTCTGACCGGAGAGAGCATGCCTGTGGACAAAGCTCCTGACGATGCGGTATCCGCGGCGACGATCAACCAGTCGGGATTCCTGCAGTGCGAGGCTACACGAGTAGGCGAGGACACTGCGCTTTCGCAGATAATAAAAATGGTAAGCGATGCGGCAGCGACAAAGGCGCCTATAGCAAAAGTAGCAGACAAGGTATCGGGGATATTCGTACCTGCAGTCATCGCGATAGCTGCGGTGACGATACTGGTGTGGCTGCTGGTCGGACAGACAGTCGGCTTCGCGCTGGCGAGAGGCATATCGGTGCTCGTCATAAGCTGTCCGTGTGCGCTCGGACTTGCAACACCGGTGGCTATAATGGTGGGAAATGGTATAGGAGCAAGGCGCGGCATACTTTTCAAGACGGCTGTATCGCTTGAAGCGACCGGAAAGGTGCAGATCGCGGCGCTTGACAAGACCGGCACGATCACGGAGGGCGATCCGAAAGTCACGGATATCATACCGGTACATGGTGTATCCGAAGATGAGCTGATGACATATGCATATTCGCTCGAGGCGATGAGCGGGCATCCTCTTGCAAAAGCTGTGGTCGCAGCTGCAGAGGAGCGAGGGCTTGAGACTATGGATATCAGTGATTTCAGAATACTGCCGGGAAGCGGTCTTTCGGCGATGCTGGATGGAGAAGCGCTTTACGGTGGAAGCCTGAGCTTTGCATCAGAGACTGCAGAACTTGACGACGAGATCAGACGAAAGGCAGAAAGCCTGGCAGAAGAAGGAAAAACGCCGCTGTTTTTCATAAAAGACAAAAATATCCTCGGCATGATAGCAGTTGCTGACGTCATCAGAGAAGACAGCACGGCGGCAGTGAAAGAGCTGCAGGATATGGGCATCCGCGTAGTGATGATCACCGGAGACAACCGCAGGACTGCGGAGGCTGTGGGAAAACAGGCAGGAGTCGATCAGGTCATCGCACAGGTGCTGCCTGACGGCAAGGAAGCTGCGATACGAGAGCTTCAGAAGTACGGCAAGGTGGCGATGGTCGGAGACGGCATCAACGATGCACCGGCGCTTACAAGAGCCGATACAGGTATCGCGATAGGAGCAGGCACGGATGTCGCGATAGATGCGGCAGACGTGGTGCTGATGAACAGCAGTCTGAGCGATGTGCCTGCAGCGGTGCGCCTCAGCAGACTGACGCTCAGGAACATACATCAGAACCTGTTCTGGGCGTTCATATACAACGTTATCGGGATACCGCTCGCGGCAGGAGTGTGGATACATCTTCTGGGATGGCAGCTCAACCCGATGTTCGGCGCGGCAGCAATGAGCCTGTCCAGTTTCTGCGTAGTGACAAACGCACTCACGCTGAATCTGTTTGATATAAGGAATACGAGACACGACAGGAAAAGAAAACGTATAGATATTCCGCAGATAATAAATGAAATCGAAGAAGATGACAAGGAGGAACCAGGAATGAAAAAGACTATCAAAATCGAAGGTATGATGTGCAGGCACTGTGAGGCTTCAGTAAAAGGATCACTCGAGTCTCTCGATGGTGTAAAAGGCGCTAAGGTCAGCCATGAAAAGGGCACTGCAGTAGTCAAGCTCGCTGACGATGTGGCTGACGATGTTCTCAGGAAAGCTGTTGAAGACAAAGACTTCAAAGTATTATCCATCGAATAGCGCATCAGATGTTATTTTTTCACCGGTGATAAAATATAATATCCCGGGTGGTGATATTATGATAATCATGGTGAGAAAAAACGGTCTGATCAAAAAGGCAGGAATAATAGCCGCAGCATGTGTATTTGCTGTGGCTGTTTTTTCAGGTGCGGATATCGTAAAGGAAAAGGCAGTCAGCGGCTCTGCTGACGAGAACTGGGGGCTGAGCTTCCAGCAGGAGGGGCAGCCGCCTGTGGGGAACGCGACTGTCGAATACCTGGCGAAATACGACGCGTTTTACATGAAGAAAACCGATAAGAAAGTGATATATCTGACATTTGATGCCGGATATGAGAACGGGTATACGGCAAAGATCCTCGATGTACTCAAGAAGCATGATGTAAAGGCGGCGTTCTTTCTGGTGGGCAACTATATCGAGACGAGTCCGGAGCTTGTAAAGCGCATGGTAGAGGAAGGTCATACAGTCGGCAATCACACGTTCACGCATCCTGACATGTCGGCGATATCGACGAAGGAGGCTTTTGAAAAGGAGCTTACGGAGCTTGAAGACAAGTACAGGGAAGTGATCGGAAAGAAAATGAAAAAGTACTACAGACCTCCTCAGGGCAAGTACAGTGAGTCCAATCTCAAAATGGCCAGTGACATGGGATACAAGACCGTGTTCTGGAGTCTGGCTTACGTCGACTGGTACGAGTCGGATCAGCCGACTAAGGAAGAGGCTTTTTCCAAACTGATACCCAGAGTGCATCCCGGCGCGATCGTGCTGCTGCACAGCACCTCGAAGACTAACAGTGAGATACTGGATGAGCTGCTGACTGAATGGGAAGAGATGGGATACAGCTTCGGAACGGTAAAAGATTTATAAAACCGCTGTTAATTCCGAGTGCGATATTGTAAAATACATATAAGATCCGGATATATAGGGAGGAAAACGCTATGCCATTACTTTTACTTCTCGGGATAATAGTAGCTGTAATTGCTTTTGCCATATTCAAGGTCAACAAAGTCCAGTCGGACAGATTCATTGAGATGGCGAAAAATGCGAAACCGGCGGACGATGCGGTCGACGATGATGACGCAGCAGACGATACGGATAAGACTGACGACTAGGATATCGAGCTTTGTGATTTCGACGGCTGCGGGATCAGCTCATAAGCGGACGGCGGAAACAGCTATAAAAAAGAAAACTGAAGTGAACCAAAAACGATCTCTTTTCATAGTATAAAGCATACAAAAGATGCCTGCGAGACACTTTGATGGTACAGTCCGGCACCGGCAGCAGCCCGGCAGACGTGTACCGGAACGGTGCATCCTGATACCGGGCTCTGACCGGCGGACAGATGAAAGGGGATTTTTTTATGGCAAACTGTAACTGCAACACTGGTAATACCGGTTTTAATATAACTTGCGAAAACTGCGAATTTACAGGGCCGTGGCAGCGCGGCGGAAGATGCGGATCCATAGTTCCGTCCTGCGGATGCGGCGGCGGAACAGGAACCGGCAACGGAGGAAGAGGCGGCAGAGGCTGCGGCTGCGGAGGAATGACTTCGACAACTTCAGGTACTGCCTGGACTTCCGACACATGCGGCACTTCGAACACATGCGGAGGCTGCGGTGGAGGCTGTGGCTGCGGCAGATAAGCGGTGAGAAGCAGCTGTAAAACGATAATAAAAAGCCCGCCGTCTCACTAGCGGAGCGGCGGGTTTTAAAATACAACGAAAAGCTTAGTTTTTGAGGCTCTGCATCGGTGCAGGGATGCGACCTCCTCTGTTGATCATCACAGCAGAGGATTTTTTATTGATCTTCATGATAGGCCCCTTGCCGAGAAGTCCTCCGAAGTCGAGCATTTCTCCTTCCTTGTGACCGATGGCAGGTATCACTCTGACAGCGGTAGTCTTGGAGTTGACCATACCGATCGCAGCTTCATCAGCGATTATCGCTGAGATCGTTTCCTGCGGAGTATCGCCGGGCAGGACGATCATATCGAGTCCTACTGAGCATACGGCGGTCATCGCTTCGAGCTTTTCGATCGAAAGCGTGCCGGATTCTGCGGCGCTGATCATGCCTGCGTCCTCGGATACAGGAATGAAAGCTCCGGAAAGTCCGCCGACGTTCGAAGACGCCATGACTCCGCCTTTCTTTACAGCATCGTTAAGCATAGCCAGAGCTGCTGTAGTGCCGTGTGTGCCACACTGCTCGAGACCGATCTCTTCGAGTATGTATGCCACGGAGTCACCGACAGCAGGTGTAGGTGCGAGCGACAGATCGATGATACCGAACGGAACTCCGAGCTTTGCAGAAGCTTCGCTTCCGACGAGCTGCCCCATTCTCGTGATCTTGAATGCAGTCTTCTTTATCAGGTCAGCGACTTCTGAGAGCGGCGCATCCTTCGGCATCTTTGCGAGAGCTGCTCTGACAACTCCGGGTCCTGATACGCCTACGTTGATAACGCAGTCAGGCTCGCCTATGCCGTGGAAAGCTCCGGCCATGAACGGGTTGTCCTCAGGCGCGTTGCAGAATACCACGAGCTTTGCAGCGCCGATGCACTGTCTGTCGCTCGTAAGCTCCGACGCTTCCTTCACGATGCCGCCCATCATCTTCACGGCATCCATGTTGATACCGGATTTTGTCGAGCCGATATTCACCGATGAGCATACGAAATCGGTTTCAGCGAGAGCTCTCGGTATCGATTCGATGAGTTCTCTGTCTCCCGCAGCGAATCCTTTGTGGACAAGCGCCGAATATCCGCCTATGAAATTCACGCCGATCGCCTTTGCGACCTTGTCGAGAGTCTTCGCGTATTTTACAGGATCTCCGCCTGATACGGCAACGAGCAGAGAGATAGGCGTCACCGATATCCTTTTGTTGACGATAGGGATACCGTATTTCTTTTCTATTTCCTCGCCTGTCTTTACGAGATCCTTAGCGAGTCTGTATATCTTGTCGTAGACCTTCCTGCATGAGACGTCGATATCGCTGTCACAGCAGTCCATGAGCGATATACCCATAGTTATCGTTCTTATGTCAAGGTGTTCGTCCTGTATCATGGTTATGGTTTCCATGATATCCTTGGTGTTGAGCATGTCTGTTTACCTCCTGTGTGATGATGTGCTAGATCCTGTGCATTGAATTGAAAATGTCTTCATGCATCACATGGACTGTCATTGTAGGGACGATCTTTTCGATTCTGTTTTTGAGTTCGTCCAGCGTACAGTTCATCTTATCTATTTCAACGAGCATTATCATTGCGAAGTATTCGTCCAGTATCGACTGAGTCACTTCTGATACGTTTGCATTCGCTTCAGCGCATGTCGTGCTCACTTTGGCCAGTATGCCGACCATATCTTTTCCTATTACCGTAATAACTGCTTTCATTTTGACCTCCTGTATCTATAAACCGGCGGCGCCGGTGCTTATTCTTAATTTACGATTTTACCACAATATAGCGGCCGTCAGCAAGAGAATGATCAACTTTATATTTTATACGAAGATCCGGATACTTTTCTGCAAAGTAGTTCTTGTTGCGTCTGCTGTTTCCGACCATATTGGAAAACGAGTTGCCGCTGCTGCGGAATTCAAAGCGTTCATGGACTTCCGGACTTTCCGCAGACCTCTGCAGCAGCTCTGTGAGCTGCTCTTCAAGCTGCTCCTTTGCAAGCTCTCCCTCGACGAGCTGTCTGAATGCCGGATGGAAAGTATGGCCGCGGATCTCGCCGCCTTCGGTGATCAGGTCGGTGCTTTTGAGCCCCACGCGTATTATGTTGATCCCGGCATCATCGAGGATGCGGTACATTTCCTTTGTTATCGCGACAGCTTCATCAGTGGTCAGCGGAGAATACTCGCCACGCTGGTACATCCTGAGAAGTTCAGTGTCGTTCAGGACGATGGTAGGGTACAGCCTTGCGACAGACGGTGCGATCTTTACGGTCTCTCTTGCCGAATAGAGACAGCGCTTCAGGCTGTCCTCCGGCAGTCCGATCATGAGCTGTATGCCGAGCTCAAAGCCGTATGACTTGATGAGATCGCAGGCCTTGTACACATCTTCTGCGCTGTGGCCGCGGTTGGATGCTTTCAGCACTTCCGGGTGGAAAGACTGCACGCCGAGCTCGATGATATCCGCATCGTATTTTTTCAGATTGTCGAGTATCGTCTCATCGATGTAGTCAGGTCTCGTGGACATGTGTATCTTGTCGATCAGCCCGCGCGCCTTGTAATCTGCGGCGACTTCGAGAAATGCCGACTGCTCCTCGAGCGGGATCCCGGTGAAGCTTCCTCCGAAAAAAGCCACTTCTATCGTTTCCAGGTCGCGCCCCTGCAGAGTCGGCAGGTAATCGTCTATCAGTTTTTTCACGTCTTCCGGCTTTATATCCGCGGTCCTAGCGGTGATCGCCTTCTGATTGCAGAAAACGCAGTCGTTCGGGCAGCCTTTGTGCGGTATAAAGACGGGTATTATTGCATGCTTTTTCATAGTTAACATTCTATCACAAACATGGTATTATAGGTATGTTAGTTTGAAATAAAAGCATAAATTAAATGGAGAAGAATGGGTGTATCAGATGAGTAAATCAGGAAGCAGGAAAATACTGCTGATAGTGCTGGTGCTGGCGATAATCGTTGTCGGCATCGCAGCGATAGTGATGACGTTCTATTCGTCGAATTTTTCGATGAAGCTCAAGGGCGACGAGGAGATGACGGTAGGACTCAATGCGGTGTACGAGGATCAGGGAGTTGAGGCGGTCGTTGACGGCAGGGATGTGTCGGACAAGGTCAAGGTGACCGGAGAGGTGGACACTTCAAAACCGGGAACGTACGAACTGAAATACAGCGTCGAAGATCTGAAGGCTGTGAGGAAGGTAACGGTTCTGGATAAGATGAATCCGGAGATCGCCCTCAAGGGATCGGAGAAGATAGACGGTCTGAAACTCGGTGACAAGTTCGATGAGCCGGGCTACAAGGCGACCGATGAGAACGGCAAAGACATAACGGACAAGGTGAAGGTGGAAGGCAGCGATATCAGAAAAGCCGGCACGAATACCGTGAGCTATACGGTGAGCGATGACAATGGAAATACCACGAGAGTGACGAGAGAGGTTGAGGTCGCAGCCAATACGGATTACGGCGCACCGGGACTTCCTATCTGCATGTATCACTACGTTTATGATGAAAATGATCCACCGGATGATCTGAATCAGCGATTCGGCAACTATATATCGATGCAGGATCTTGAGGAGGAGCTTAACTGGCTCAATGAAGAAGGGTATTACTATCCGACGTGGAAAGAAGTGCGCGATTACGTCGACGGCAAGCTGCTGCTTCCCGACAAGAGCATAGTACTCTGCTTTGACGACGGTGCCGTGAGCTTCCTGGAAAACGGGATACCGGTGCTGGAAAAGTGCAAGACCCCGGCTACGTGCTTCATGATAACTTCATACAATGGAGAGGAAAAGATCGCGCAGTATCAGAGCGATTATGTGATCTATGAGTCGCATTCCGACAATATGCACAGAGGCGGCGGAAATATCGGACACGGCGGTATTTTCACTGCGATTTCAGAGGAAGACGGTCTTGCTGATCTTAAGCGTTCTATAGAGGTGTGCGGCAGCAGTGATGCATTTGCATATCCGTTCGGAGATTACAATGAGAGGAGCAGGAGCATGGTGGAAAAGGCAGGCTTCCTGTGCGCAGTGACTACTGAGTACGGCAAGGCGGAACCGGGCGATGATCCGCTGCTGCTTCCGAGAGTGAGAATGAGCATGGGACAGAGCCTCGCGGGATTTCAGGACAGAGTTAGTCCTTAGAAGCTTTTAGAGAAGGTATTCTGATCAGGGAAAGTCAGGAACGGTTCAGGCACGATGGAGCCCCCCCATCAGTGAATAATGATGCGATGCAGTGCAAAGCGCACCGTATGCAGCAGTTTTACATGTGCACAGGTGTGCCGGTGAGTATGCTGCCTATATCCGTCAGCGGAAAATCTTCAAAAAATAAGATGTCGATATCGCGGTCTTCAATGAAGGCTGCGATTTTTTTATAGTCGGGATGTGCGCTAAGGTCTCCGTTGAAGATCATAGTTTTCCGGCCATTCACAGTGATATGCCCTGCGCATCCGCCGATGAAGCCGTAATCGAACCCCGGCAGAGCGATGCTGGCCCTGCTTATGCGCAGAACGTCCGCATCCGTTTTTTCGAGTGCTTTTGCGATGCCTTCATCTGAAGTTATGAATGACGAATCATTGACAGGCAGACAGCAGCATCGCGTGTAGCCCTGCGGCACGTTTATTCTGCTGAGGTTATCCGTGGCATCAAGAAGCTCCGGATCGGTATATTCAAGGTTATGGATAAAATATTTCCCGGTGCAGACTGCATTGTAGATGATATTTCCCGGGTAATCATGCCCTAGCTTTGACGTATTTCCGTGGAAAAGGCGCACGCCGTCCCATAGCCCGAGCTGACACATGTGTATGTCGGCATGAGTAGAGACTTCCTCATATACCGGGGAATCTGTTCCGTCCAGCAGCACAGGTGAAAAACCCTGAGCCTTGAGATAGCTGACAAGCGGCTCACAGACAAGAGATGACAGATATACTTTTTTTTCGGATATATTTTCTTTGTCGGGCATGTTCTTGCTCCTTTCGCTCGATGGGGGCGGTTTTCAGACAGTATTATAACAAAGGACAGCATGTGGTGAAAATCATTTCTGCGGCTGCCATTTTTTGCAATATAAAAAATGCTGCAATTTTTATCGAATGTAATGTAAGTGAAAATACTCTGGATTATTTTGAAGGAGTTCGAGGATAGTGCTTTTTTACGTTTGTCAGATCAAGAATATAATCGACGCTGGTATCATAAAGCTCGGCTAGTTTGATGAGACAGTCTACAGGAATTGAACGAGTGCCTTTTTCATATCTTCGATAGACTTCTCGGGCTATATTCAAGCGCTGCGCTACCTGTTTTTGTGTATAATCGTGATCGATTCTTAAATCTTCTATTCTTTTAAAGTACATGGCACTCCATTCTTTTATGTTAAATACTCTATAAACAGATGATTGTTCATTGACTAATGCTATCATTTGGTGGTATAATGATGCAGAAAAGAGACCAAATGGTAGCATGAAAATAAATGACAGGAGAAGAAAAATGAAGTATTTAAGTTACAGAGAAATTGGTATAAAGGGTTGTGGATTGTTGGCAATCATCGCAATGTTTTTGCCATTTATTGTTGAAGATTATTATCAGATATCTATAGTAGATATATTTTTTGGAATGAATGATGTGAATGTAAGTTCACCGGAACTCATGGCATATGTTATATTGCTTTTATTTGCGCTGATTATGGCAATCGCTGTCATAGTTTTAAATGAGGAGTATGTAATAGCTTTTGCTTTAGCAGGGCTGCTTTTAACGCTTCTGGCTCGATTTTTACCGGAAATGGTAATAAAGCATTATTTGAATGGAACAGTAGGAAGTTCTATTGTAATGGGATTTTTACAGTTTGGCTCAGGATGGTGGATCATGCTGCTGGCTTTTGCAGTGGCGGCAGCAGGAGGATTTATTGCAAAAAAGCAGGTAAGCCATCGCGAATGAGGAAAATGTAAAAAGTTATGAATAAAATAAAACGCTGTGTTTATGCAATATTGTTGTTAATGATCATATTCTGTTTAGGCAGCTGCAGTAGTAATAGTGTTGGAATTGATAATGGAAAAGAGCCTTTGTCCAATTATGTGCTGGGAGAATGGAGTGGACAGGTGGATGTTGCAGATATAATGTACAAAGAACTGGAATCTGAATTAGGGGTAAATATATTTCCGGAACCCGAGTATTGTGATGTGAGTGTTTCTTTTTACGAAAATGGTACATATATCTATAGAATTGATATAGGTGAATTTGCAGCAGCGGTAGGAAAATGTGTAGAACCATATGTAAGTGCAATAGTGGGATTCAGTACGGAAAATCTGGTGGACCTTATTATGCAGTATGTGGTTAATGATATTTCTTCTGAAAATGGAATAGAAAACGGTACGTATGCTGTTGATAATGAGCAGATGATCGTTACGATGTCGAATGAAAATGGAGAAGAAAGAATTTTATATCTGATGGAGGATAGTTCTTTGCAGTACGAAGATAATGAAATTGATCAAGTCATTACATTCCAGAAGAATTAATTTATTTCATGGATTATATTCATATCTTTGAAATGTGTAAATAATAAAGCTTGCTAACACCTATTATGGTGTACTGGCAAGCTTTTATACATTGCATTGATATGTGCGGTTTTTTGCATCATGTCACATTATCTCTTGCGGCAGCCTGTAAAAATCAATATAATAAAATCATGGTCAATATAGGAAACAGCTGGGACGAAGTCCTAAAGGGAGAATTTGAAAAAGATTATTATTTGAAGCTCAGAGAATTTCTGAAAGCGGAGTACGGCAGCAGGGTGATATACCCTGATATGTACGACATTTTCAACGCGCTGAAGTTCACACCATACGAGAAAGTCAAGGCAGTGATTCTGGGACAGGATCCGTATCACCAGCCGGGACAGGCACACGGGCTTTGCTTTTCGGTAAAGAAAGGAGTTGCAAAACCGCCTTCGCTCGTAAATATTTTCAAGGAACTTCAGGAAGATCTGGGGATAGAACCGCCATCGCACGGCAACCTCGAAAGCTGGGCGAAAAACGGTGTGATGCTGCTCAATACAGTGCTGACCGTAAGGCGCAGCAGTGCGAATTCGCATGCAGGCAGAGGCTGGGAGATCTTTACGGACAGAGTGATAGAGCTCCTCAATCAGAGAGAGGAGCCGATGGTATTCATACTCTGGGGAAGGAACGCGAAGAACAAAGAAGCTCTCATAACGAATCCGAAACACTGCATCCTCAAAGGGGCGCATCCGAGTCCATTCTCGGCATACAACGGATTTTTCGGGGGCAGGTATTTTTCGAGAGCCAATGAGTTCCTTGAGAAAAACGGACAGGGGCCGATAGACTGGCGCATACCTGAATAGGCTGCAAAGTCTACAGGCACAGTGTGAGTATGGCCTCTGTGATGAAGACTGCAGCGCATGCGCCGACAGCGACGATTATCAGGCTGCGTCCCCTGAACGATATCACGATCGCAACGAGCAGTCCGGCGACAGCCGATACTATATTGCCGGTGGCGTAGAGGATCGCAGGGAATGTCATCGCAGCGAGCACAGTATAAGGTATATAATAGAGAAACGAGTTTATGAACCGGTTCTCTATTTTTTTGTTTATCAGTATGAAAGGCACGACTCTCACGAGGTAAGTGACGCCGGCCATCACCAGCAGATATGGCAGGAATTTCATGAAATCCATTACAGCACCTCCTCTTCGTCATCATCTTCATTTACAGGGAACAGCAGCGCGCCGGCGATAGAAGCGGCGACGGCACAGATTATGATAGCAAATCCCGATGATATGATCGAAAATACAGGCACATAAAACAGTATCGAGCTTATCGCGACCGCGATAAGTACGACGATGAGCACGTGTACATTTTCTCTTGCCTTTGGTACAACTACTGCGATGAACATGCCGTACAGCGCCACGCCAAGCGCGTTTGTGACGATCTCAGGCATGATGTTTCCGAGCACGGCTCCGCAGAGAGTGCCGGCGGACCATCCGATTATAGGGAGAAATGCCAGACCGGCAAAATATCGTCTGCTGACATTCCCGTCCTGACCGATCGCTACTGCGAATATTTCATCGGTGATCGCAAAACCGAATATCAGTCTCCATATCCCTTTGAATCTGCTGTCCGTTTTTTGTGAAAGCGCGATCCCCATCAGTGCGTATCTGGAATTTATCACGACCTGTGTGACCGCCATTTCTATGTATGTGCCCATGCCTGCCATCACAGTGACTCCTGCGAACTGACCGGCAGAGGTGAGATTCGTGAATGATATGAGCACGGCCTCTATCCATGTAAAGCCGCTCTGCACGGCCATCAGGCCGAATGCGATAGATACGGAGAAGTAGCCTAAAGCTACAGGGATCCCGTCTTCCAAACCTTTTCTGAAATGCATTGAGTGTCCTTTCGTTTTCTGTCTATCGTCCGGTGCTGCCCGTGTCGAGCATGTCTATCGTCGGCGATACATGGTAAAAATCTTTGAGCGCGCGGTATTCATCATCTGCTTTTTTCATTGCGGCGCGATCGGGCCTGTCCGGCATCACGGCCTTTATCATGATGTTCTTTGCGGTGTGCTCCAGCGATGTGAATTCTGTCATAGCGACTTCATAACCGGCAGCTTCGAGCTTCAGTCCTCTGAGCCCATCAGTCAGCAGTTCGGTGAACTTGTCCTTTATGATTCCGTGTTTCAGCATCGGCTCGTCGACCTCGCTTTTTATCTGCGAGAACAGCTCGTGCTGGCAGCATGGTACCGACAAGATCACGCGGCTGTGCCACTTTACAGCGTTGATGAGTGCAAAATCCGTAGCTGTATCGCATGCGTGCAGTGTCACGACCATGTCGGCGCCGTCGCTTTCATAGTCGGCGATATCGCCGGTAAGGAATTTCAGCTCGTCGTAGCCGAGCTTCCGGGCTGTCCTGCTGCAGAAGTCGATAACGTCTTTTTTCAGGTCGAGTCCGATGATCTCGACGTCGCGCTGCTTTACGAGCCTGAGGTAGTGGTAGAGCGCGAAGGTCAGATAGCTTTTGCCGCATCCGAAGTCTATGATCCGAAGTCTGCCGCTGTCCGGCAGATATTCGAAACAGCTGTCTGCGATCTCGAGATACCTGTTGATCTGTCTGAATTTAGAATAGTGATTTTTGAAGACTCTGCCCTCGGGCGACATCACGCCGAGCTCTATCAGAAAGTCGCACGGTACGCCGTCCTCGAGGATGTACTGTTTTCTGCGGTCGTGCGAAAGCTCTCCGGCACTGCGCGAAGCAGCATGTCTGGTGATCTTGGGTCTGTCCGGTTTTGATGCCAGGATCTGTATGTCTTCGCTCTCGGTCAGTATGTTCACCTGTTTGAAATCTTCCGCGACAGTGCGTTCTGCGAAGCTGACAGCCTCGTAGTACGGTATGTTTTCGTGTGTGACCTTTTTATCGTAATGAAATTCGGCCTGGAACATGTATTCACCTTTTATCGTCACAGGCCTGAGTGTTATTTTTTTGTATTCGATCGATTTCTTTCTTTTTCCGGCAAAGATTATCTTTACCAGACGGCCGCTGTCTATGGCTGTGCACAGCACCTGAAGTATCTTTTCCATGGTAACCGCCTTCCTTTTGTCCTGAACTTATATATTATCACAGAAGACGGTCCGGTGGAAGCTAATAAGGGTAATTGAACGGGATTTCAAAATATTCCGTTAACGACAGGACGAGCGTGCGTGCGATCAGATCGATGTTGTTCACTATCCACAGCGCATCCTCGAGATTGTCGTGATATGCCAGCTCGATCAGGTTCGAAGGCGCTCTTGTCAGTCTCAGTTCGGCAAGAGATGTGTTCGGAACGATGTTCACGAGATCCGGATCGGGATATATCACCTTCAGGTTGTCGCTGAAGATCCCGGCGGCACGCTTGCCTTCGCTGCTTGTCGCGTAATAGTAGATGTCCGGCCCTCGCAGCTGACCTGCGATATTTGCAGGAGAGGCGTTCGAGTGGAGAGCCAGGTGAAAGTCGTAACTGCCGGCATTTGAAAGCGCTATCGCCTGAGAAAGCGTATCGTCCGGGTCGTTGCGCGTGTAAGTTATGCCGGATGCATCCAGGTAAGGCTCCATGGCGTCGGCGATGAGGTTCATGTAGTATTCCTCGCTGCCCAGTCCGTTGATGTAAGGGTTGTACTGCTGGACAGACGGGCTCAGAAATAGATCAGGCATTTTGTGTCTCCTTTTCATGTAAAGTATTGCAGCGGTCGCGCAGTCAGGCTGCTGTATCGCAGCGGCTGCAGCCGCAGTTACTCCATCATATGCGTATCAATTATTTTTTGACACAGAAGCGTAATTGATTTACAATATAATATTGTACAAAACGCAATTCAGAAAGCAGGGACAAATAATATGTCAGATAAACAGAAAATAATCAATATCGCAGTTATCGCGCACGTAGACGCGGGTAAATCGACGCTCGTAGATGCTTTTTTAAACCAGAGCGGAGTCTTTCGCGACAACGAGCAGGTGGTAGACTGCGTGATGGACAGCGACGATATAGAACGTGAGAGAGGCATCACGATATATTCCAAAAACTGTTCCGTCATGCATGGAGATGTAAAGATAAATATCGTCGACACGCCGGGACACGCAGACTTTTCATCAGAAGTCGAGCGTATCATCAAGACGGTCGATACAGTGATACTGCTTGTCGATTCCAGCGAGGGGCCTATGCCGCAGACGAGATTCGTACTGAAAAAATCTCTGGAGCAGGGTATCAATCCGATACTGCTGATAAACAAGATCGACAAGAAAGACGCACGTATCGATGAAGTAGTCGATGAAGTATACGAGCTGTTCATGGATCTTGATGCAAATGACGAGCAGCTTGACTTTCCGATACTTTACGGCATAGCCAGACAGGGTGTAGTCGTATACGATCCTGAAGACATCAAAAATATAAATGTCGAGAATGATGACACTCACACAAAGATAAAGAAGAGTGCAAAGGGCATGAACGGTCTCGATATCACGCCGCTGTTCGATACGATAATCAATCACGTGAAGCCGTATCCTGATCGCAACGAGGAGCCGCTGCAGCTGCAGATATCGGCGCTCGCATATGACGATTATATCGGAAGACTCGGTATCGGCAGAGTGACGAAGGGGATAGTGAAAGCCGGAAGCGTCGTGGCTGTAGCCAAGGGCGACGGTCAGATCGAGCAGAGAAAGATAAACCAGGTATTCGTGTACAGAGGTCTCAAGAGGATGGCTGTAGATCAGGCAGAGTCAGGTGACATAGTCGTAGTATCGGGCATCTCCGATATTTCGATAGGCGAGACGATATGCGATAAGGAAAATCCGGATCCACTCGATATGATAGAGATCGAAGAGCCTACGCTTTCCATGTATTTCATGGTAAACAAGTCGCCGTTTGCGGGAAAAGTCGGCAAGTTCGTGACGTCCAGACATATAAGAGAACGTCTCGACAAGGAGCTGGAGGTCAACGTTGGACTCAAAGTCGAGGAGACCGACTCCACAGACAGCTTCAAAGTCTCGGGAAGAGGTGAGCTGCACCTTTCCATACTGATAGAGAATATGAGGCGTGAAGGCTACGAGCTGGCTGTTTCCAAACCGGAGGTAATAATGCACCGCGATGAGAACAACGGCATCCTTGAGCCGATCGAGGAAGTGGTGCTTTCGGTGCCGGACGAGTACTCGGGATCCGTGATATCCAAGCTGAACCTGAGAAAGGGAATGATGCAGGAGATGAAGAGCGAGAACGGATTCACACGACTTGAGTATCTGGTGCCGACAAGAGGTCTTCTCGGATACAGGAGCGAATTCATCAACGACACCAGAGGCGAAGGCACGATGGTGAGGAGATTCGATAAATTCGACAAGTACATGGGCGATATCCCGGGCAGGGTAAACGGAGTCGCTATCGCGCAGGAAGAAGGCGTGGCGACACCGTACGCGATCTTCAATATAAGCGAGCGTGTCCAGATGTTCATCGAGCCGGGAACAAAAGTGTATGAAGGCATGATAATCGGAATGAACGCAAGGAGCGAAGACATGGTCGTGAATCCGTGCAAGGCGAAGAAAGCGACCAATATGCGTGCTGCCGGAAGCGATGACAACATCAAGCTGGCGCCAGCAAAGGTGTTCACGCTCGAGGAGGCGCTGGAGTTCATAGATGACGACGAACTCGTGGAGATCGTTCCGGACGATATCAGACTCAGGAAGAAATATCTCAAGGAGCTTGAAAGAAGAAGACTCGGCAGGAAGATCAAAACGGAGGAATAGCGTATGGATGAACTGTCAAGGACGCAGAAGATCATCGAAAAGTTTTTCGAATCCGACAAGCCGCTGGAGCTGGGGATGCTGGCGCTGAATCTGATCATCACGATCCTGATAGGACTGATCGTGATAAAGCTGATACTGAGCTTCACGAGACGTGCGCTGAAGCGAAGCAGTCTCGATGTTGTGCTTTACACGTTCATAATCAATGCGATAAAGGCTGTCAGCGCGATAATACTGGTGACGATGTGTCTCGGCATACTGGGTGTGCAGATGAGCACGATAGTTGCGGTGCTGGGCGCTGCAGGCGCTGCCATAGCACTGGCGCTGAAAGACAGCCTTGCCAATATCGCCGGCGGAGTGATGATAATCGTTACGAAGCCCTTCAGCCGCGATGACTATATAGATATCGGGACGGTTTCAGGCAAGGTCAAGGATATAGATCTTTTTCTGACCACGCTGCGCACATATGACAATAAGACGATCACCGTGCCGAACGGTCTGGTGAACACATCGATACTGGTGAACCACAGCAAAGAGGATATAAGGCGTGTCGACTGCAAGTTCGGAATCAGCTACGAAAGCGATATCACGCTGGCCAAGCAGCTGCTGAGAGAGATCTGTGAAAGCAGCGACATGATACTGAATGAACCGAAGGCTACGATCGGAGTGTCGAGACATGATGACAGCTCTGTGATAATGGATATGTTCGCATGGTGCAGGACCGAGGATTACTGGACCGTGAAATATTTCCTCGAAGAAGAGGTGAAGCGGGTATTCGATGAAAACGGGATAGAGATCCCTTATCCGCACATGGATGTGAAGCTTAAACAGGAATAATGTATACAGTAGTAAAGGCTGCAGGCTGTTCAAGTCATGCGGCCTTTTGTGTTTTTCAAATTTTTTAGGTGAATCCTAAATAAAATGTTATCGGAACAACATTCTAAAGGCGGATTTGTGTTAAAATCAGGTGTGGCATATTGAAAAAGTGTTTATTAGTTAGAAGTGCCTGCTATTTTAGCGGGGGAAAACAGCTCACCGGCTGTAAAGCAGAAGGAAATGATGAAATATCTTGGTACAATTATTGAGAGCGGATTATTTGATAATCTGAACAGGACCGACTACATGCATGCATTCGAAGAACTCAACGTCATAGGTCAGAACATGAAAAAGGATGACGTTATTTTCCGTGTCGGCGACAAGGTGAGCAAGATATGCATAATAGACAGGGGAAGTGTCAGAGGTGAGAAAGCGTACCCCAACGGCGAGCTGCATATAATACAGGTATATGACGAAGGAAATATAT
Organism: Brotomerdimonas butyrica; assembly: GCF_025567305.1. Classification (NCBI taxonomy): domain Bacteria; kingdom Bacillati; phylum Bacillota; class Clostridia; order Eubacteriales; genus Brotomerdimonas; species Brotomerdimonas butyrica. The sequence continues at coordinate 55,076 of NZ_JAOQJP010000003.1, read as the reverse complement.
TTGCGATCGAGACTGCAGTGTCGAAAAAAAAGACTGCGCCGATCGATTACATATGCAATGAGGACTGCACGATAGTGTTCGTTTCCCTGACTAATATCAACAATTCGAGATTCAGCAGACAGATATATGATGTGCTTATGCAGCACATGGCAAGCGACAATATCAGGAAAATGCACAAGATCGAAATACTTGCGGAAAGAGGACTGAGAAACAGGATACTGATGTATCTTGAGATACTTCACAGAAAATCAGGGACAGATACTGTCAGCGTCAAGATGAGCCGCGAACAGCTGGCCCAGTATCTGTGCGTGAACAGGAGTGCCCTGTCGAACGAGCTGAATAAAATGAAACGCGAAAAGATCATAGATTTTGAAAAAGACCAGTTCAGATTTCTGTAATGCGGCAGACGTCTAGTTACAGTGAATATCGATGCATCGGGATTTATGGTTATTTACGGAATAGCCGTCTTTTTAGAAAATACCACAAAAAAACAAATATAATAGTAGAAAATAAACAAAAAGAATGATAAAATAGTTTGATAATCATTTTATCTTAATGTAGTCAAAAATAATAAATATCATAAAAGGAAGAGAAAGGAGACTCGGAATATGGAGCAAGGCAGAAAATTCAAGCGTGTACTGGTAGCCAACCGAGGCGAAATAGCCATCAGAATATTCAGAGCCTGCAAAGAATTAGGAATAAGAAGTGTAGCTATCTATTCAGAAGAGGATAAGAATACATTATTCAGAACAAAGGCAGACGAGGCTTATCAGGTGGGAAGAGGAAAATCTCCGGTAGATGCATACCTGGCGATAGACGAGATCATCGAGCTTGCGAAAGCTAAAGGTGTTGACGCTATCCACCCGGGATATGGATTCCTGGCTGAAAATGTTGAATTTGCAAAGGCGTGTGAAGATGAGGGCATCGTATTCATAGGACCTGACCACACTATGATGGACAATCTCGGAGACAAGGTAAAGTCAAAGATCGTGGCAAACAAGGTAGGTGTACCTACTATACCCGGAATGACAGAGACGATACCTTCAGAAGAAGTCGCTCTCAGATTCGCAGAGGACTGCGGTTATCCTGTAATGCTCAAAGCTGCAGCAGGCGGCGGCGGCAGAGGAATGAGGATCGTCAGAAGCAGAGAGGAGATGCCTGAACAGTTCAGAAGCGCAAAGAGCGAAGCTAAGAAGGCATTCGGTATCGACGATATCTTCATCGAAAAATATCTCGAAAGACCTAAGCACATCGAAGTGCAGATCCTCGGAGACAACTACGGCAATATCGTTCATCTCTATGAACGTGACTGCTCGATCCAGAGAAGACATCAGAAGGTCGTAGAATTCACACCTGCGCTTTCCATCACAGAAGAGCAGAGACAGAATATCTGTGCAGATGCGAAGAAGATCGCACAGGCAGTGAACTACAAGAGTGCCGGAACTGTGGAGTTCCTCGTGGACCATGAAGGAAACCACTATTTCATAGAAATGAACCCTAGAATACAGGTAGAGCATACTGTAACAGAGATGACTACGGGCATCGATATCGTACAGTCGCAGATCCTCATCGCAGAGGGATACAGCCTGGATTCAGACGAGATAAATATCAAGAGCCAGGATCAGATACAGCCTAGAGGATTCTCGATCCAGTGCAGACTTACGACAGAGGATCCGATCAACGGATTCGCACCTGACACGGGCGTTATCACGAAGTATACGAGTGCGGGCGGATACGGCATCAGACTCGATGCAGGAAATGCATTCGTCAATGCTGTCATCTCACCTTACTACGACAGCCTGCTCGTAAAGGTGACTTCATGGGCGAGAAGCTTCAATGATGCTGTGAACAAGGCGAAGAGAGCTCTCAAGGAAATGAAGGTAACGGGAGTGAAGACGAACAGAGCTTTCCTCCTCAATGTACTGAACCATCCTACGTTCAGAGCCGGAAACTGCGACACCGGATTCATCGCAGACAATCCGGAACTGTTCAACATCATGGTTCGTGAAGACAAGGAGCTCAAGGTCCTCACTTACCTCGGAGAAAAGTTCGTAAACGGAAACAGAGGTATCAAGCCGCAGTTCGACGTTCCTGTATTCCCTAGACTGAAGCCTGAGGAGACTGCAGGACTCAGCGGAACTAAGCAGATACTCGATGAAAAGGGACCTGAAGGTCTGGTAGACTGGGTAAAGGATCAGAAGAAGCTCCTCATCACAGATACTACTATGAGAGATGCTCAGCAGTCGCTGATGGCTACGAGAGTAAGAACTGTCGATATGGAGAAGATCGCACCTGCTGTATCTCTGTACGGACAGAACCTCTTCTCACTCGAAATGTGGGGCGGAGCAACGTTCGATACATCGTACAGATTCCTCAAGGAATCGCCGTGGGAGAGACTTGAAACGCTCAGGAAAAAGATCCCGAATATCATGTTCCAGATGCTCCTCAGAGGTGCGAACGGCGTAGGATACAAGAACTATCCTGACAATGTGATCAGAAGATTCGTCAAGGAATCGGCTGCATCAGGCATCGATGTTTTCAGGATATTCGACTCGCTCAACTGGATACAGGGTATGGAAGTAGCGCTGGATGAGACTCTCAACCAGGGCAAGGTGGCAGAGGCATGCATCTGCTATACAGGAGACATACTCGACTCGAGCAGAGAAAAATACAATCTCGACTACTATGTGAGAATGGCTAAGGAACTCGAAAAGAGAGGAAGCCATATACTGGGCATCAAGGATATGTCAGGACTTCTGAAGCCTATGGCTGCAAAGAAGCTGATAGAGGCTCTGAAAAACGAGATCTCGATCCCTATCCATCTCCATACTCACGACACGAGCGGCAACGGCGTGGCAACCCTGATGATGGCTGCAAATGCAGGCGTGGATATCATCGACGCAGCGTTCAACAGCATGTCGGGACTCACGAGTCAGCCTGCACTGAACTCGATCGTCGCAGCTATGGAAAGCACAGAGAGAGATACAGGCATAGATCCGGACGGAATCCAGGTAATCACAGACTACTGGGCAGCAGTAAGACCTGTTTACAAGGAATTCGAATCAGATATGATGACAGGATCAGCTGAAATATACAAATACGAGATGCCGGGAGGACAGTATTCCAACCTCAAGTCGCAGGTCGAAAGCTTCGGTCTCGGCCACAAGTTCAATGAAGTCAAGGAAATGTACAAGGCAGTCAACGAGATGCTCGGCGATATCGTAAAGGTAACACCGTCATCAAAGGCTGTAGGAGACATGGCTATATTCATGGTACAGAACGAGCTGACTCCGGAGAATATCTACGAGAAGGCCAAGGATATCGACTTCCCTGACTCGATCGTTTCATACTTCGAAGGTATGATGGGGCAGCCTGAAGGCGGATTCCCTGAAAAGCTCCAGAAGCTCGTGCTCCACGGCAAAGAGCCTATCACATGCAGACCTGGAGAACTCCTGCCTGATGAAGACTTTGACGCTATCAAGAAGATGCTCAGAGAAGAGCATGGTCTGGAAGGAACAGAGAAGGAAGCGCTCAGCTATGCTTTATATCCTAAAGTATTCGAAGACTACCTCAAGAGCCTTGAAAAGGACGGTAACTTCAGACTCATGGGCAGCGACATCTTCTTCCATGGACTTTCGGAAGGCGAGACTTGCGAGATCAAGATCGCAGAGGGCAAGGAGCTTGTCGTAAGACTTTCGGATGCAAGAGAGACAGACGAAGAAGGCTTTAGAAACGTGGTATTTGAAGTAAACGGCAACAGAAGCGCCGTGAAGATCAAGGACGAAGCTGCAAACCTCGCATCAGCCACATCGAAGATCGTTTATGCGGATGCGAACGATCCGAGCGAGATCGGAGCCAACATCCCCGGAAACATCATCAAGGTCCTCGTCAAGGAAGGCGATGAAGTAGAGGAAAAACAGCCGATCGCAGTTATCGAGGCTATGAAGATGGAGACTAACATACTCGCTCCGCAGAAGGGCGTTATCGACAAGGTCTACATAAACGAAGGCCAGCAGGTCAAGGCAGGAGAGCTTATCGCAAAGCTCAAGTAGCCGGAGACCTCAGGCAGCGGCAGCGATGCATAACGTGTGCATCATTTGTATCGCGAGCTTTATGATCGGAATATAAAAGAGAAAACACCTCGCATATATAAGGTAATTACGTAAAAAATAATACCAAAAGTATGCGAGGTTTTTTTATGGAAAAAATGGATAGATACAGCGAACTGCTGAGAACGATGAGAGAAAAGGTGCCGGTGGGCGAAAGCTTCGATCTTCTTGAACGAAAACTGGTGATAGGCGGCAGGGATGCGAGCATGTTTTTTGTCGACGGGCTCGTGGACGGGGGTATGATGCAGAGAGTGATATTCAGTCTGTTTTCGCTGAAGCCGGAGAAAATGGAGCAGGCGGCCGATGCGGAGCAGTTCATCGCATCTAATCTGCCGTTCCTCGATGCCGTGGTCGTAGAGGACCTTGAAAAAGCGGTGACGTTCCTTTATTCGGGGCTGGTGCCGCTGTTCATATCGGGATACAGCGGGATAATCATCATAGACTGCAGGAATTATCCGCTTAGAGGGATAGAGGAGCCGTCCAAGGAAAAATCGCTGAGGGGCTCAAAAGATGGCTTCGTGGAGTCGATGATGACGAATATCGCGCTGATAAGGCGGCGTATCCGTGATGATAATCTGATCTTCAAGGTTTTTACGATAGGTGATATAACCAAATCCGATGTTTCTATGGCATACATGAAGAACAAGGCGGACATGAGCATGGTGAAACGCCTGGCGAAAAGCCTGCAGGATCTGCAGACGAAAGGGCTCACGGTGACAGAGCAGACTCTCGTTGAGGTGCTGCTGGGCAAGAAACTGGGCAAGCTGAATCCGTTCCCCAGAGTAAGATATGCCCAGCGTCCGGATGTGATCGCAGCTCATCTGGAAGAGGGCAAGATAGCTGTAATAGTCGACAACTCTCCTACTGTGATACTGCTGCCGGCCGGCATATTCGATTTCGTTCAGGATGTTGACGACTACTACTTCCCTATGCTGACGGGAAACTATTTCAGGATGCTGCGAATACTGAACATACTCGTTATACTGTTTGCAACTCCTGTATACCTGGCCTTTGCAGAAGGAGCGGTACCGGTGCATGAAGTGATAAGGTTCTTCATAACGGACGAAGAATTTGCGATAAGCATATTCTGGCAGTTCCTGCTGCTTGAGCTTGCCATCGACGGACTGAAGCTGGCCTCGCTCAACACACCGGAGTCACTGGGGATGTCACTGTCAGTGATAGGCGCGCTGATACTCGGCGAATTCTCAGTGTCGTCGGGATGGTTCGTGCCTCAGACGATACTGTGCATGGCTGTCGTGGCACTTGCAAGCTTTACACAGCCGAGCATAGAACTCGGGTACGGTATAAAATTCGTAAGGATACTGATGCTGATCGGCACGCATTTCTTCGGATGGCCCGGGATGGCAGCGGCCTTCGTGATATCGCTCGCGGTGATGGCGGCGACGAAGACGCTTGTCGGGACGTCGTATCTGTATCCGGTGATCCCGTGGAACGGAGCAAAATTAAAAAAGCTGATATTCAGAACGAAAAAATGACCGCCTGCATATATTATCATAGCGATAAACGGAAAGGTGGAGTAAGAAGCGATGGATACCAGAGAACTTTTTGCACGTCTGATACAGTGTGAGGCCGGAGGAGAGGGATATCCGGGTATGCAGGGTGTCGCTACTGTGATAATGAACAGAGCGAACATCACGTACGGCGAGTTTTCCAGGATAAATGAAGGCGGCAATATCAGGAACGTGATAGAGCAGAACAATCAGTTCACCTGCATGAAGACTTCGGTGGGAGGAGTTTACAATCCCCAGAACGTATACAATATGACTCCGTCGCAGGAGCATTACGATATAGTCGACTGGGCGATGCAGGGCGGGATACTGCCGGGAGTGGACAATTCGCTGTTTTTTCATAACCCGTACAGCGCATCGTGCCCCTCGTATTTTCCGACACGAGTCGGCGTGATACACAACAGGATCAACGATCACTGCTTCTATATTCCGACCGCTCTGTATGCGCAAACTTAAACAGAGAGGTGATCGAATAAATGTCTGTAGAACAGAGAAGCGTGATGCAGATCGAACGTGAGGATATGACTCCGGTGATGGGGAATACGGTTGAAGGTGAGGCGTCTGCGCATGAAGACGGCGATATACCTGTGTCGGAGGTGCCGGGAGCAGGCATACTGGGAAACGGTGATCTGGATCAGATGAACACGTTCCCGATGGTGCTGCCCGAGAATCCGACGTTCAGTGTGCCGCCGAATCCGCTGCTTTCTGAGGGATACAACGAGATACTGGACTACAATTCAGTGCAGTATCTGAACGGTATCTTCCGGACTCAGATCGGCAGGTACGTCAGGATACAGCAGCTCGTGGGTTCGAACATAACGGAATACTATGAGGGATTCCTTATCGGCGTGGGTATAAATTACATCATCCTGCAGGACTATTTGAGCGGAAACATCAGGATACTGGACATCTACGGCATCAAGAGCATGTACGTATATTATTCGGAGCTGGTGAACCCTTATGAGGTGGCGAACTGATCACGGCATTCCGGTGCAGATACGGCCCGGGAACATTTTAAGTGTTCCCGGGTCTTTATCTGTTATGCAAAGGTGCACAGCTCTGCATTCGCGGTTTATAAGGTATGTCAGAACATTGCGTTTCAATTTATATAAAAATATGATAAAATAACATTGAAAATCCGCGGTGCGGCGAGTTTCGCCGCATGGCGCCGGGGTATGTGAAAAACGGAGGATGAAATGAACGGTAAAGACTGGAATGATCTCGGCGGAGACCTTAACCGCATAATAGAGGATGCGGTGCATATGGGGGATTTCGGTCGACTTAATGAAAATATCAACAGAACGATAAAAAAAGCTTTTCAGGGAATAAGCGGAGAGGAGTTCCGGAGCGGAGACGGATGGGATTTCGATCTGAGCGGTAAAAACGGCAGCAGAAATAATGGCACATCAAACAACGGAGCTGCGGGTCAGGCTTCACAGCAGGCGGGACCGGCAGGTCATGAAAACAGACAGCAGGGACAGGCCGAAGCCTATGATTACGGCAGGCCCGGCAGTGCGTCAGGCTCCGAAGCAGCAGGGACTGCGACGGGCCCGGGAAATCAGGGATCAGCTTCATCGAATCTGCACAGGCAGCAGACCAGAGGATATGCATACAGGGCAGACAGCAGACCTGCAGCCTTTGCAAAAAACACATCGCTGTTCGCGGGCAGCAGTAAACGCCGCGGCGGAGCGATCGCGATGCTGGTGTCAGGAATAATCGTGGCTTCGCTTAGTTTTCTGCCTCTGATATCACTGCTGATCAGCATAGCTTTTTCTGCAGCAGGTGCAAAGATCGGGTCTGCGATAATGCTGTTTATAATGCTTGCGGCAGGCGTTTTTCTGATCGTGAAGGGCGCTACTGGGCTGAGCCTCGCCAAGCGGTTCGATCAGTACGTGCGCAGCCTGGAAAACAGCGAGTATGCAGATATAGAAAAGCTTGCGGTCTACTGTCATAAGTCTGAGAAGGAGATAATAAGGGACATCAGAAAAATGCTCGGGAAGGGATGGTTCCTGCAGGGGCATCTCGACAAGAGCGAAAAATGCCTGATGGTATCGAACCGGGTCTATGAACAGTATCTTGAAACAGAGAAAAACACAAGAGAACGTGAGGCAGAGGAGGCCAGGATGCGTGAAGAAGAGCTGAAACGCACCGGCGGGCTGACTCCTGAGGTGAGAGCGATACTGGAGAAAGGCAGCGAATACATAGAAAGCATACGAAAGAGCAATGACGCCATACCGGGAGAGGAAGTCTCGGAGAAGATATACAGGATGGAGCTGCTGGTGAGGAGGATCTTCCAGCAGACCGAGGCGCATCCGGAAAATGCCCGTGATCTGAGGAAGATGATGGATTACTATCTTCCGATGACAGTCAAGCTTCTGGGGGCATATGAAGAACTCGACAGGCAGCCTGTTCAGGGCGAAAACATATTGAATTCGAAGAAAGAGATCGAGGACACGCTTGATACGCTGAACAGCGCATTTGCAAAGCTGCTGGATAATTTATTCGAAGATACTGCATGGGATGTCTCATCTGATATTTCTGTGCTGCAGACGATGCTGGCACAGGAAGGTCTGATGGAAGACGGTTTAAAGAAATAAAGAAGACTGGAGAAAGAAAATGGATATGGAATTCAAAGAGGCAGCAGCGCCGTCACTGACGCTGGATCCGTTCAAAGAAGCAGAAACCGCACAGATGGTAGTGGCAGAAGAGCCTGAAACTGTCGAAGAACCGGTGCTGACACCGGAAGAACAGCAGATGGTCGATGCATTCGCACAGCAGATAGATCTGAATGACTCTACAGCTATACTGCAGTATGGTGCAGGGACTCAGAAGAAGATGGCGGACTTTTCCGAGACGGCTCTCGAAAAGGTGAAGACTAAGGATCTCGGTGAAGTCGGGGACCTGCTCACGGGAGTAGTGACAGAGCTCAAAAGCTTCGATGCCGAGGAAGAGAAAGGTCTGTTCGGATTTTTCAAGAAAGGAAAGAACAAGATCGAGGCTCTGAAGACGCGTTACGCCAGGGTCGAGACCAATGTGGAAAGCATCTGCAAGATCCTGGAGGGTCATCAGGTGCAGCTGCTCAAGGACATCGCTGTGATGGACAAGATGTACGACGCGAACCTGACGTATTTCAAGGAACTGACGATGTACATAATGGCGGGAAAGAAAAAACTCGAACAGGTGAGAAACGGCGAGCTGGCTGAGCTGGTGCAGAAGGCTAAGACAAGCGGACTGCCGGAAGATGTGCAGGCTGCAAAGGATCTGGAGTCCAAGTGTCAGCGTTTTGAGAAAAAGCTGCACGATCTTGAGCTGACGAGAACGATCTCGATACAGACAGCGCCGCAGATAAGGCTCGTGCAGGGCAATAACACGATGATGGTGGAAAAGATCCAGTCGACGATCGTCAATACGGTCCCTCTCTGGAAGAGCCAGATGGTGTTAGCCCTCGGAGTTGCGCATTCGAGCGATGCCGTGAAGGCACATCGTGAAGTGACTGATATGACAAACGAGCTGCTCAAAAAGAATGCTGACACGCTCAAGATGGCGACTGTGGAGACTGCGAAGGAGACAGAACGCGGCATCGTGGACATCGAGACGCTGCAGCATACTAACCAGACGCTGATCTCGACACTCGACGAAGTGATGGAGATCCAGCAGGAGGGACGCCGCAGAAGATCGGAGGCGGAAACCGAGCTGCGCAAGATGGAGAACGAGCTCAAATCAAAGCTGCTCGAGGTAGTCGACAGATAGCCTTCTGTGCATGTTAATAAAAAAGCATGAATAAAATACAGAAAAATTCGTGTAAATTGTTGACAAACACATAAATGTGTGGTATTTTTGTAGAAAATAAACAATGAAATAAACCGTTGAAGCGGAGATAAAAGCAGTAATGCGCCCACAGAGAGTCCGGGATGGTGCGAGCCGGATGGAAATGCAGGCTGCCAAATGGACCGCCGAGGGCGCAGTCAAAGGCCTTGTATCAGGCTGAGTATTCTGCGACGTGGAGGCATACGTCAGTTGCCGGGAATATGATGGTATTCTGCAGAGAGCATGGGTCAGACCATGAAATTAAGGTGGCACCGCGGGTAACACTCGTCCTTGATAGAATTAAAATTCTGTCAAAGACGAGTTTTTTTTATGACTTGACAAATCCGGCCGCCGCAGAAAATACGAATACAACAGGAGGTAAAGATATATGTATCCGTCACTAGAACAAATAAAACAGATAGCATCGCAGGGAGATTACAGAAGGATACCGGTATGTATGGAAATGCTGTCGGACAGCTACACACCGGTCGAAGTAATGAAAATACTGAGAAAAGCCAGCCGGCACTGTTACCTGCTGGAAAGCGCCAGCCAGAGCGAGGTATGGGGCAGGTATTCTTTCCTCGGCTACGATCCGGGAATGGAGATCACATGCCTCGACGATATACTCACGATAAGAGAGACGATGCCGGACGGGGTAGAACAGAAAACGATAAAGAAGATAGATCATCCGGGTGACGTGCTCAGAGAGATACTCGACAGATACAAGACGCCGCAGATGGAAGACATGCCGTCATTCACAGGAGGACTTGTAGGCTACTTCTCATACGACTACATCAAATACAGCGAACCGAAGCTCAAGCCGCTGATGAAGAGCAGAGTTAAAGAAGGAGAGAATCAGGATTTCAGAGACATGGATCTGATGCTGTTCGATAAAGTCATTGCATTCGACCATTACAGGCAGAAGTTGCTGCTGATAACCGGCGTGATGACAGAAGATATAGAAACTTCATATGAGGCCGCGAAAGATACCCTAAAGGAAATGGCGGATCTTATAAGGAACGGCGAAAAAGAAGTCTTCAAGCCGCTGGAACTGAAGACAGAGATAACGCCGCACTTTTCCGAAAAACAGTACTGCGAAATGGTCGAAAAAGCCAAAGAGTACATACGCGAAGGCGATATCTTTCAGGTAGTGCTTTCCAACCCGATGAGAGCCGAAGCAGAAGGAAGCCTGTTCGACACATACAGAGTGCTGAGGACAGAGAACCCGTCGCCATACATGTTTTACTTCTCAAGCGACGACATAGAGCTTTCGGGAGCATCGCCCGAGACACTTGCAAAGCTTGAAAACGGCAAGATCAGCACGTTCCCGCTCGCAGGCACGAGACCTAGAGGAAAGGATGACGAAGAGGACAAGGCGCTGGAAGCAGAACTGCTGAAAGACGAAAAGGAACTCGCAGAACACAACATGCTGGTCGACCTCGGCAGGAACGATATCGGCAAGGTGAGCGAGATCGGTAGCGTAAAGGTGGAAGAGTACCTTTCGATAGAAAGATTCTCACACGTGATGCACATCGGCTCGACAGTGACAGGAAAGATCAGAGCAGACAAGGACGCGGTCGATGCAGTGGACGCGATACTTCCAGCAGGCACACTGTCCGGCGCGCCGAAATTCAGAGCGTGCCAGATCATAGAAGAACTGGAAAACGACAAGCGCGGTGTATACGGCGGAGCGATCGGATATCTGGACTTTACCGGAAACATGGACACGTGCATAGCGATAAGACTGGTGTACAAGAAAAACGGCAGGATCTGCATACGATCAGGCGCGGGAGTGGTCGCAGACAGCGTGCCTGAAAACGAGTTCAGAGAATGCATAAACAAGGCGAAAGCCGTTGTGACGGCAATAGGCATGGCAAAGGAGGGCATCTGATGATTTTACTTATAGACAATTACGACAGTTTTTCGTACAACCTGTATCAGCTGATAGGGTCGGTCGAAAAAGATATAAAAGTGATAAGAAACGATGAATACACTATCGAGGAGATAGAAGCGATGGGACCGGAAGCACTGATACTGTCGCCGGGACCGGGAAAGCCTGCAGATGCAGGCGTCTGCATCGATGCTGTGAAGTATTTTGCAGGAAAGCTGCCGATGCTGGGCGTGTGCCTGGGGCATCAGGCGATATGCGAGGCGTTCGGCGGAACGGTCTCATATGCAAAGGAGCTGATGCACGGCAAGCAGAGCAAGGTCTACCAGGGCGGCACGGGAAAGCTTTTCAGAGGCCTGGGACCTGAATTCAAAGCTGCGAGATACCATTCGCTGGCGGCTGAGGCGGAGAGCCTGCCTGCAGAGCTGAAGGTCGTGGCAGAGGCTGACGACGGCGAGATAATGGCGCTGGAACATGCGGAATATCCGATATTCGGAGTGCAGTTCCATCCGGAATCGGTAATGACGCCGGACGGCAGAAAAATGATCGAAAATTTCATGGAGGTGGTAAGAAATGATTAAAGAGGCAATACTGAAGCTTGCAAAAAAAGAGGATCTGACATATGAGATGGCAGAAGCCGTGATGAATGAAATAATGAGTGGAGAAGCGACGCCGGTACAGATGTCTGCGTACCTTACGGCTCTTTCGATAAAAGGCGAAACGATAGATGAGATAACAGCGTCGGCAGCAGGTATGAGAGCGCACTGCATAAAGCTGCTGCACAACATGGATGTGCTGGAGATCGTCGGAACAGGCGGTGACGGATCGAATTCGTTCAACATCTCGACGACATCATCGCTCGTGATCGCAGCGGCAGGAGTTCCGGTAGCAAAGCACGGCAACAGAGCGGCATCTTCAAAATCAGGCGTTGCGGATGTGCTGGAAGCGCTCGGCGTGAACATTTCCATACCGCCTGAAAAAAGCGCACAGCTGCTGAAAGACATCAGCATATGCTTCCTGTTCGCGCAGAATTACCACGTAGCGATGAAATACGTCGCACCGATAAGGAAAGAGCTGGGCATCAGGACTGTGTTCAACATCCTCGGGCCGCTGAGCAATCCTGCGGGGGCAAATATGGAACTCATGGGAGTTTACGATGAGTCGCTGGTAGAGCCGCTGGCACAGGTAATGGCAAAGCTCGGAGTTTCGAGAGGCATGGTCGTTTACGGCAAAGACAGTCTCGATGAGATCTCGATGTGTGCGCCGACTGCAGTATGCGAGATAAAGGACGGCTGGTTCCAGTCATACGAGCTGACGCCTGAACAATTCGGCTATGAACGATGTGACAAGAGTCAGCTCACGGGCGGATCACCGCAGGAAAATGCAGAGATCACTAAGGCTATCCTCGAAGGCAGAGAAAAAGGTGCAAAACGCCAGGCCGTATGCCTGAATGCAGGTGCAGCCCTTTACATAACAGGAAAAGCAGAGACGATCGAGCAGGGCGTAAGGATGGCTGAATCGCTGATAGACGATGGATCAGCGCTGAGAAAGCTCGAGGAATTCATAACTGAAAGCAACAGATAGATAAAGACAGAGACAGAAAACAGTCAAGAGAAAGGGGAAAAATGGCAGGAGCTTCTGATATACTGCTGGAGATCGCAGCGAAAACGAGAGAACGTATAGAGGAAAAACAGAAGGAAAAGCCGCTCGCGCAGATCAGAGCTGAAGCGGAGAAGATAAGGGCGGAAGAGCTTGCAGCAGCCGGCATGGAGCCGGATGGCACAGATACAGCTGCCGCGGGAGCCGGAAAACCTGCAGCGCATAGAAAATCATTCATTGAAGCGCTGAAAAAGCCGGGCATGTCGTACATCTGCGAAGTGAAGAAGGCTTCACCGTCAAAAGGACTGATAGCGGAGGATTTTCCGTATCTTGAGATCGCGAAGGAATACGAGGCTGCAGGCGCGTCAGCGATATCGTGTCTGACGGAACCGTTCTATTTCAAGGGAAGCGACAGATATCTCAGGGAGATCACCGATGCGGTAGATATACCGGTGCTGCGAAAGGATTTCACGGTCAGCGAATACATGATATATGAGGCGAAGATACTGGGAGCGTCGGCGGTACTGCTGATATGCAGCCTGCTGGACGATGTGCAGCTGAAAGGTTATATGGAAGTTGCGAAAAACCTGGGAATGGATGCGCTTGTCGAGGCGCACGACAGCGACGAGGTGTTCAGAGCGATAGCTGCAGGTGCAGAGATCATAGGTGTGAACAACAGGGATCTGAGGACTTTCAAGGTCGACATGGGCAACAGCATCGCGCTCAGGGCTCTCGCTCCGGCCGATACGGTGTTCGTGTCAGAGAGCGGGATCAGGACATCCGGGGATATAGGCCGGCTCCGGGACAACGATGTCGATGCGGTGCTTATAGGTGAAACGCTGATGAGGCGCGAGGATAAAAAAGCAGCGCTGGAGGAGCTGAACGGCGGTCCGGTGAACATACCGGCTGAAAGCCCGGAGCGGCCGAAGATAAAGATCTGCGGTCTGAGCAGACCGGAAGATATCGAGTATGTAAATGCGGCAAAGCCCGATTATGCAGGGTTCGTGATAGACTATCCGAAGAGCCGCAGGAGCATAACTCCTGATCAGCTCAGAGAGCTCGTGAAAGAGCTCGACGATGATATAATACCGGTAGGCGTGTTCGTAGACGCCGGAGAGGAGCTGGCTGCAGCCCTTTACAACTCAGGTGTCATAAAGATCATGCAGCTGCACGGAAATGAGGATGACGAGTATATAGCAAGGCTGAGGAAACTTATAGATGCAGGCGCCGGTACCGGCACCGGTGTGAATGCCGATGTGAACGACGGAACAGGCGGCGATGGAGGCGATGTGAGGATCGTCAAGGCTTTTAAGGTGAAGACGCCTGAAGACCTTGAAAAAGCGCAGGCGAGCACTGCGGACATGGTGCTTCTGGATCAGGGAAAAGGCGAAGGACGTTCGTTCGACTGGTCGATCGTCAGAGAAAACAGGGACAAGCTGCAGCGGCCGTTTTTCCTTGCCGGAGGACTCGATGCAGGAAATCTGGCAGAAGCGGTCGAGCTGATGCATCCATGGGCAGTGGACATGAGCAGCAGCCTGGAAACTGACAAAGTGAAAGACAGAGAAAAGATAGACGAAATAATGAAGATAATGGACGAACTGCAGAAGCAGGGCGAGGAATAAAAGGAGGAAATGACATGACGGCAGGAAGGTTTGGTGTCCACGGCGGGCAGTACATCCCGGAGACGCTGATGAATGCGGTGATAGAGCTGGAAGAAGCTTACAACAGATACAAGGATGACCCGGGATTCAACAGAGAGCTGACTCAGCTGCTCGACGAATATGCGGGCAGACCGTCGAGGCTTTACTATGCGGCACATATGACAGAGGATCTCGGAGGCGCCAAGGTATATCTTAAGAGAGAAGACCTGAACCATACGGGCTCGCACAAGATAAACAACGTGCTCGGACAAGTGCTGCTCGCTAAGAAGATGGGCAAGACGAGAGTTATCGCAGAGACCGGCGCAGGACAGCACGGAGTTGCTACGGCTACTGCAGCGGCGCTGATGAGCATGGAGTGCGAGATCTTCATGGGCAGGGAAGACACTGAGCGGCAGGCGCTGAACGTATACAGGATGCGCCTTCTGGGGGCAAAGGTCAATGCTGTGACTTCGGGTACTGCGACCTTGAAGGACGCTGTTTCGGAGACCATGAGAGAGTGGACGAACCGTATCGACGACACTCATTATGTGCTGGGATCCGTGATGGGACCGCACCCGTTCCCTACTATGGTCAGGGATTTTCAGGCTGTGATCTCAAAGGAGATAAAGGCGCAGATAATGGAAAAGGAAGGCAGACTGCCTGATGCAGTTCTTGCATGTGTAGGCGGGGGATCAAATGCGATAGGCACTTTCTATAATTTCATAGAGGACGAAGGCGTGAGACTGATCGGCTGTGAGGCTGCAGGTCGCGGCATCAACACGGCTGAAACGGCTGCGACGATATCGGTGGGAAGTCTCGGCATATTCCACGGGATGAAATCTTATTTCTGCCAGGACGAATACGGACAGATAGCGCCGGTATACTCGATCTCGGCAGGACTGGATTACCCCGGCATAGGACCTGAACACGCAGATCTGTACGACACGGGAAGGGCTGAGTATGTACCGGTGACAGATGATGAGGCAGTAGACGCTTTTGAATACCTTTCGAGGGTCGAAGGTATAATCCCGGCCATCGAAAGCGCGCATGCGGTGGCGCATGCCAGAAAGATAGTGCCGCAGATGGACAAGGATCAGATCGTTGTGATAACGATCTCAGGCAGAGGAGACAAGGACTGTGCAGCGATAGCACGTTACAGAGGGGAGGATATCCATGAGTAGGAAAATATCAGACGCATTCGCATCAGGGAAAGCTTTCATCCCGTTCATAACGTGTGGTGATCCATCGCTTGAGATCACGGAGCAGCTGGTCTATGCGATGGAAGAGGCGGGAGCTGACCTTATAGAGCTTGGCATACCGTTTTCGGATCCGACTGCAGAAGGCCCGGTGATACAGGCGGCCAACGTCAGAGCACTGTCAGGCGGAGTCACGACAGATAAGATATTCGAGATGGTCGAACGCATCAGAAAAAAGACAGATATCCCGCTGGTGTTCATGACGTATGCAAATGTTGTGTTCTCATACGGGACTGAGCGCTTTGTAAAAAAGGCAGCTGAGATCGGGATGAACGGCATCATATTGCCGGATGTTCCATTCGAGGAAAAGCAGGAATTCGACTCCGTGTGCAGGGAATACGGACTGGACTTTATTTCACTGATAGCACCGACATCACACGAGCGTATATCGATGATCGCAAAAGAGGCAAGCGGCTTTGTATACTGCGTTTCATCACTCGGCGTTACAGGCATGCGTTCGGATATCACGACAGATATAGGAGCGATGGTATCGCTCGTGAAAAAGGCAAACGATATCCCTTGTGCTGTAGGATTCGGTATCTCGACTCCAGAGCAGGCCGCAGAAATGGCTGCAAAGTCGGACGGCGCCATCGTCGGCTCGGCGATCGTGAAGCTCTGCGAAAAGTATGGCGAAGACTGCGTGCCATACGTGAAGGAATATGTGAAGAGCATGAAAGACGCGGTGCGCGGACAGGACTGAACGTGCAGGAAGCTCGCACAGACGTCGAAAAACAGCATATAAAGGCAGATAAATCCAGATAATTAATATGAAAAAAGGAGCCTGATGAAAGGTTCCTTTTTTTGTGGAAAAGACATGGTTTTATCGGATGTTTTCCGGATATGGACGCCAGAGAATGAATATCAAAATCGTAAAAATTGAAGAAAATAATTGACATTCCGGTTAAAATTAATATGATTAAAATAATCAGATAAATCCAAATTCATGCAAAAAGCGAGGCCGAAATGAGATTTGAAAACTTATCAAAAGATGCAAGGGAGTACATAAAAGCAGTAATAGAGTGTATTGATGACGGCATTTTTATTCTGGATGATAAAAGCACCATCATGGAAATAAATGAAAAGGGGCTTGGTACGAAAAAGCGGGAGGATATAGTAGGCAAGACGATGCAGGAACTTGTAGATGAAGGAATATACAGGGATTCATGCACATTGAGAGTCCTTAAAAGCGGCGAGAAAGAGACATTGCTTCAGTATGATGAAACGGAGACACTCACTACAGGAATACCATACATCAAAGACGGTAAGATAGACATGATCGTGTGCTGTGAGAGAGAGCTGAAAGAGATCGACATAATGAAAGAACAGCTGAGGATCAATGAGGAGAAACTCGACAAATACAAAAGTGAAATCAGATATCTGAGATCTATTTTTGCAAAAGAAACGAAAGATCTGGTGCTCGAGTCACCTAAAATGAAACAGGTAGTAGAACTTGCGCTCACTGCAGCCAAGTATGATTCGAGAGTTCTGATTGAAGGAGAGACGGGTGTCGGAAAGGAGATAATAGCCAAGCTCATATATAGAAACGGCGTGAGGAAAAACGGACCGTTTATTGCTGTGAACTGCAGTGCCATACCGGAAACTTTAATAGAGTCCGAACTGTTCGGATACGAAAAAGGATCGTTCACAGGGGCAGACGAAAAAGGGAAAAAAGGGTATTTTGAACTTGCGAATAAAGGTGTTATTTTTCTTGACGAGATAGGAGAGATATCGCTCAGCTTCCAGTCAAAACTGCTCAGGACGCTGCAGGAAAATGAGATCCTGAGGATAGGCGGGAAGAAGAGCATAAAGATAGATGTGCAGGTGATAGCCGCAACGAACAAAAATTTGGCTGAAAAAGTCCAGACTGGAGAGTTTAAAGCGGATTTGTTTTATCGGCTCAATACATTTCCGATAATGATCCCGCCGTTAAGAGAAAGACAGGCCGATATCGTGCCATTGATATATTCGTTTGCTGATAAATTCAACAAAAAATACGGTACACAGAAAAGGTTTTCTCTCAGCAGCCTTAATGCGCTGCAGGTGTATGAATGGCCTGGAAATGTGCGTGAACTTGAAAATATCGTGGAGAGGCTTGTGCTTACAGTTCATGATGATGTGATAAACGCTGAACATGTAGGTATGATACTCGGAACAGGAAAGAAAGATTTTAAAGGTTCAGGAGAAAAAGGAACTTTAAGAGAGGTGTCTGAGCATGCAGAAAAAGAGCTTATAAAAAAATATATGGAAATATACGATAATCCGGAAGATCTTGAAAAAGCACTGGATGTTTCCCGGGCTACACTTAACAGAAAACTGCTGAAATATGATTTGAGATGAGCATATCTAATCAGTTTTGAGCAATCAAAAATCAAAAATGAGCAAAAGTCAAAATTAAATAAAAAATCGCAAGATTCCTCAAATATCCGAAAAGGTTGGAAAATACGGGTGTTCAGAGGAATTTTTTTCTCGATATGAAAGTTGGCACAGAGATTGCTCTATATAGGAGTGTAATAAAAAATTTGCCGACGAAAGGAGAGGAAGAATGAGTAAACAACAATCTGGCGGCTTAGTCGAACGTAATATAACATTGCGAACAGCGGTGCTTATGATGTACTGCCTTGTTGCCGCAGGAGCATTCGGTATAGAAGGAATGATATCGGACGCAGGTCCGGGCATGACAATAGTGATATTGTGCGTACTGCCGTTTATATGGGCCGCACCCCAGGCGCTGTGCTCTGCAGAGCTTGGATCCTTCATTACAGATGCAGGAGGATTCTACAAGTGGATACAGAGAGGGCTTGGAGAATTCTGGGGCTTTGCAGGAGGCTGGTGCAGAACAGTATCGTGCTATATAGATAATACGCTCTATATAGTTCTGGCAGGTTCATACAGTCAGATGCTTATACCGGGCATGACAGATACCGCGAAATTTATATTCATGTTTGTACTTATTCTGATATTCACAGTGATCAATCTGCTGGGTATCGAAGAAGTAGGAAAAGTAAGCACTATTTTTTCAGTAATAATATTTATCGCGTTTATGGCAGTTACAGTTGTAGGGTTTGCAAACTGGCAGTATAACCCGATGGAGCCTTTCTACAACAGTGCAGACTATACACTGATAGGGTCGATAGGAGCAGGACTCGCAACCGGTATGTGGATGTATGCAGGTTATACATCGATGTCTACATTAGCGACTGAATGTAAGGACAAGAGCGTTATTCCTAGAGGTCTGCTCATAATAATGCCGCTGGTAGCTATATCCTATATACTTCCGACAATAGCAGGACTTGCTTCGGTAGGTCAGTGGCAGGACTGGGCTAATGACGGCGCCGGGATATCTTTCGGAAATGTACTGGCACTTGCAGGTGCATGGGGTCTGCCGTGCTTTACTATAGCGGCGGTCATAGCCAACCTTTCACTGTTCAATACACAGATGATATCGATTTCAAGAGGATTTTACGGTATGGCTCTTGACAATCTGGCGCCGAAGGTGCTGCTCAAAGTAAGCAAAAAAAGACACGTGCCATATATAGGAGTGATTTCACTTTCTGTAGTTACGACGCTATTATGCAATTTTGATTTCAGCGTTTTGGTAACAATGGACGTAACAATGCTGATGGTCGATTATGTACTCGTATTCATATCAGCAGCAAGACTCAGAAAAATAGAGCCGGATACACCGAGACCGTTCAAGATCCCGTTTGGTGATAATTTCGTTAAAATACTCATTACTCCGGGACTGATAATAGCATGTGCAGCACTTTTCTTAAACGGTGCAGACTACTATCTTGGAGGAATGATAGCGTTTGCATCAGCTCCGATCTTATATGTGATATGGAAACGGATGTACGGAGGGTTGTATGCGAATGATCCTGTAAAATACCCGATCGACAAAAGGACAAGGCTTGTGTCAGGAGACTTCAGCAGAATGGCGATAGTCTTTGCGATACTTGCAGTGATAGGCCTGATAGGCGGTCTGTTCTGGTTTGACTTCTATGAAGTTGGATGGGAAGCTGATTATGGCGCTAATTATCCATTCCTGGGAGGAACAGATGAAGAGATCACAAACAGGATCTATAACAGCATTACAGTAGTTTCTGTGATCTATGCAGTACTGGCGATAGTATTGAGGATATGCGACAAGAAGCTGGAAAAGAAAGAGCTTCCGGCAGAGACTGCTGCTGAATAACAGGAGAAAACAATAAAAGTGTGTTTAATATGGAGGTAAATAAGATGGCAAAAATTGAAGCGGAAAGAAGAGATTTATTAACAGCAGTTAAAAAGGGTCCGGATGTGACTGAACTGAAATTTAAAATTTCTATACACGGTGAAGATATGCATTACCCCGGAGAAATGATATCCGGCTGCAAGCTTATGGAAAAGTGCATAGACTGTGTCACAGAGCTGAGCAATATCAGAGATAACGGAGACGGCGGACTGTTCGTACATACTCAGGCAAGTATATTAAAGCCTGTTCATATGCTTGACGCAGTTGAGATCATCGTATGGCTCGTAAAGCAGGGAAGCAGATCGAGGTTATACGGATATGAAATGTACAAGACATCAGAATACGATATCGAATCAGATCGTTCAGAAGTGTTCGATGAACCTGTATTAGTAGTTAAGGGAGATACGACATTCGTTGTCGACGAGCCGATACCTGCAGCATAAAAAGCATCAATCAGAAGCGACAGGAGGAAGATATGGCTAAGATATTAGATGGGATCAGGGTGCTAGATTTTACTCAGGGACATACCGGAAGCTATGCAACGATGCTTCTCGCAGATTTTGGAGCTGAGGTGATCAAGATCGAAGACCCTGAAACTGGAGGGGATATTCTGCGAAACAGCTTTCCGAAAACAGATAAAGGAAGCGCATATCACGCATATATGAACAGGGGCAAGAAAAGCATATGCATCGATAGAAGGACAGAAGAGGGACAGAAGATCATAATTAGACTAATTGAAAGTGCAGATGTAGTGTGTGACTGTTTCCCGGCAGGAGAAATGGAAAGATGCAATATTGATTACGGTAAAGCCTGTGAAGTGAATCCGAGGATCATTTATGCTTCACAGACCGGATTCGGCAAATACGGTCCGATGAGCAATTCGGCAGGTTGCGACCTGACATCAGAAGCATTCTGTGGACTTATGCAGTGCACAGGATGGCCTGATGAAAAAGGCGGAAGACCGACAGCTCATGGATCGAGAATGGCAGATCAGTTCGGCGGAGTCCATCTTGCGGCAGGAATAGTTGCAGCTCTGATGGCAAGAGAAGATATGGGAGAAGGCCAGCAGGTGGAAGTGGCTTCTGCGGACAGTATGCTCACTGCTCTTGAGGATTGCCTGGCAGAAGCATCGATGTCAGGAGTGACAAAGCA
The DNA here is from genome assembly GCF_025567305.1 of Brotomerdimonas butyrica. Taxonomy (NCBI): domain Bacteria; kingdom Bacillati; phylum Bacillota; class Clostridia; order Eubacteriales; genus Brotomerdimonas; species Brotomerdimonas butyrica. The sequence continues at coordinate 33,865 of NZ_JAOQJP010000003.1, read as the reverse complement.
CAGAGAAGGAAACGGGTCACGTTCGATCGCGCCTTATGACACATTTGAAGTCAAAGACGGCATATTCTCGACAGCAGTTTCTACGAACAGCCAGTGGAAAAAATTCTGTGAAGTCATGGGATTTGAAGAACTGTTAAGTGATCCAAGGTTCACTACTAATGAGGGAAGAGGCGAGCATTATTTTGCAGAAGACGGAGAGAGAGGGCTTCGCGAAATAATAGACAACAAATTCAGAGATATGACGAGGAAAGAGATTTCAGAGCTTTTGGAACCTCATAATATACCGGGTGGCCCGGGTTATACTGTTGAAGATGCATTCAATGATGAACAGCTCAATACCAGGAATATGGTGCTGGATATAGATGACAAGGCTTTAGGAAAAATCAAAATGCCGGGCGTACCGATCAAAATTTCAGATATAGATGATACAGATATAAAATCAGCGCCGCTGCTTGGTGAGGATACGGAAGAAATATTGAAGTTTGCAGGCTTTGCAGACGACGAGATAGCAGCACTCGAGAAGAGAAAGATCGTTTTGTGTGAAGGAGGTGCGAAATGAGACCATTGGAAGGAATAACTGTACTGGATTTCACACAGGCATACAGCGGGCCGTACTGCGCAATGAATCTTGCTGACTATGGAGCAAGAGTGATAAAGGTTGAGAGAGCTGATTACGGAGATCAGTCGCGAGAATGGGGACCGTACACTGAAGATGACGGCAGCGGATATTTCGCACTGTACAACCGTAACAAAGAAAGTATAGCGATCGATCTTTCAGAGCCTGAAGGAAAGGATATAATAAAAAAGCTTTACCCGAAAGTAGATGTGGTGCTTGAAAATTTCAAGTTCGGCACTATCGACAAACTGGGGATAGGCTATGAAGTCGCAAAGGAAATAAATCCTGAAATAATATTCGCGTCGATAACAGGGTTCGGACAGACAGGGCCGCTCCGCAAAAAAACTGCATATGACAATGTTGTGGAATGTATGTGCGGTTTTATGGAAATGACAGGGTATCCTGACGGTCCGGCGATGAGATCGGGTGCATCGGTCGGAGACAGCTATACAGGTCTGACGATGTTTCTGGCAATAGTGCTGGCATGCTATAAGAAAAAGCGTACAGGCAAAGGCAGCAGACTGGATGTGTCGATGCTGGATACGATGTTCGCTACGGTCGAGGATGCAGTACTGGCATACAGTCTTACGGGCAAGCCTATAAGCCGTACAGGAAATGCAAAGCCCAGGGAGATAGTTCCGTACGATGTTTATGAGTGCGCGGACGGTCCTGTTGCAGTAGGTATAACAGAAGAAAGTATGTGGCCTGATTTCTGTGAAGCGATAGGAGAGCCTGAGCTCAAGGACAGTGAGCTGTATGCGACTAATGATCTGAGATGCAGCAATTTCGACAGCTTTACAGAACATATGGCCGCATTGATGAAAGACAGAAAAATGGACGATGTCATTGTCGATTTCATGAAGTTCGATATACCTGTATCAAAACTCCAGTTGCCGCTTGAGGCGCTGAATTGCAGACATTTTAACGAGAGAGATATGGTGATAGAGATCGATGATGCCAATATAGGAAAGTACAGGGCTTTCGGACTCCCTGTGAAATTCAGCAAAACACCGGGTTCGGTAAGGAAGACATCGCCGCTTCTCGGTGAAGATACAAAACCTGTTCTGCGATCTGCAGGATATAGTGAAAGTGAGATAGATGATCTCATAAAAGAAGAAATAGTCGCAGTTCCTTAAAAATCACATGCCTTTTTACAATTTTTAGACTATAAAAACCGGGGTTTCCCGGTTTTTATAGTGCAGCAAAGCTTAGAGGATCGTATACAGTGTGTATGATTTGTTATTATTATATATATGTCCGAAAACGGCGAGACAAGAAAGTCTAAAAGTGCTATCATGCAGTTGATGACAGACAGGAGCAGATTTATGGATCAGAAAAAAAGAGAATCGCTGTTCAGAGCATTCGCAGCGCATGACAAAAGATTTGACGGAAAGGTTTTCATAGGAGTGACTACTACCGGAATATACTGCAGACCGGTATGTACGGCCAGGATCATGACAGGATAGCGCACAAAACAGCTTCCTACATAGAAAAGAACTGCAGTTTGAACGAGTCCATGGAGAAGCTACGCAGTAATGAACATATGGAACAGTCTGTCATAAAAACGAATAATATACTTGATCAGTGTGAAAGGACGGTAGCGACATGAATTATAGAATAAGTGAAACAGAAGATTATTATCCGATCTCGGTATTGTGCTGCGAATGCGGTCTGGAGGTCGAGCCATCGAAAGAGGCTCCGGATCACAATCTGAAGATGTGGAAGTGTGAAGATGAAGATACAGGGGAGCTGCTCGCAGCAGCCGTTGCAGGATATCGCGACGGATGTTATGTGCTGGAGCAGCTCGCAGTGAAAAAAGAATATCGAAATGAGCATCTGGGGGAAAAAATGCTGCTGACTGCAGAGGACGGATTCAGACGTCTCGGTGCAGACAGGATATGGGGCTGTGCAAAAGTCCCGGACTACTACAGTCAGTACGGATGGGTCAGGATAAGCAGATCGATCGCTCCTGATATTTCAGACTGTCAGGCGTGCAGACAGTTCCATAAGACATGTTTCCCGTGCATAATAATGAAAGAGCTGTAGTGAGCTTCAGTCTTCAAGGCTGATGGATTCGCCGGTAAGGTCATTGGTGCCACGGCCGAGCTGATCCACAGTGTACCATGCGGAGGTGGCAGTGTGATACGTGCCGTCTCCGTTATCTTTTGTTTCGTAGAGCTGTATCGTGAAAGTATAGTTGCCGTTGTCTGTAACAGCGACTTCAGGCGGGCAGTAGCCGTTGTGTCTTTTGTAATAGCTCTGAGCCAGTCTGCCGAGTTCGTCAGTGGTATACATCGTCTCGCCATATTTGGATGAACCGGAAGAGCCGGATGAAGTGCCGTCTTTCGGAGGCATGAACGAATATACTCCGCTCATTATGGAGCTGCTTTCACCGCCGGCAAGAGTGGACTCGTCGCGCGCTACCTCCATGCGCAGTTCACCGCCTGCTTCGGTGAATGTCATGCTTTTGAAGTTATCGGTGATATCCATGCCGCTTCCGTCAGTGATCTTGATGGCGGTCGAAACGTAATCATCTGTTTTCTGAAGGTCGATGGCATAAACTTCTTCAACATACTCAGGTGAATCGTACTGGAAAAAACCGTGCATTTTGAATCCGTTTTTGGTATCGAGACGGTATTTCACGTCACCGTTGTCCAGATAGTAAGCGTATCCGTCATAGTTCTCGTATCCCGAAGAACCGGCAGCAGTGTCAGTGACACGGATATCTTCTTTGTTCCCGCATCCTGTGATGCAGAGTGCGATAATCATCAGTGCTGAAATCAGTATAGAAAGTTTTTTCATGTTATCCTCCATTATATTATCTGCAAGTAAAGTCCAATAAAAATCTTATGTAATATCATTGTTCACTGTTAAGCTGCCGGAGCTTTCTGGCCGTGCGGTAGTCCTTGAGATACATAAGCATCAGAATGAACAGAACGACAGCAACGATGCTGAACAGTATGACTACGAACATTGCCCCCATACCAAAGTAAATAAAATCGTCAAACGATTCGATCCAGATTATGAATATGGGAAAAGCCGCACATGTCACAGCCAGGATCAGGATAAGGATCGCAGAGATCATCAGCTTTTTCGGCTCCTGAACGGCCTTTTTCCTCATGGAATTCGTAACTGACGAGTAGTCATCAGGGAAGGAAAATCCCGGGGTGGATAAAGCCCTTTCTATCTCATCGCATGCTATGCCGGCTTTGTTTTTAAGTCGTTTGAACGTGGGAAACTGGATCGCAATGACAGCCATGATGATTATGTCAAGGATTGTGACCCCGATACTTGCCTTCATGAATATGCTGCATATCAGTGCGATAGCGAATACTGTCAGTGCGACGGCGAATACCTTGAGACATACGCTGTATATTTTTTTATCGCGCTTCATCTGATTGAGTATAAATTTTTCTGTTTGCATACAGTCATCTCCTTTTGTACTGCTGTAAATACCGGTAAGTGTGCAATGTCTTTACATTAAAAGTTTACATGAAAAAGCCTATAGGGGAAACTGTATTCCCGAATAGTCCATGACAGTTCGGGAATTGCAAAAGGCGGCCAAGTAGGGTATATTATAGCAGTAGAACTTTTCAGGGGAGAGAAATAGAATGAAGTTTAACGACTTGCTAAATAAATATATTACAGAGATAGGATGTACTGCAAAGGAACTTTCTGAAGTATCGGGGCTGTCTGCCGCTGCGCTGAGCAGGTATCGTACAGGAGAGCGTGTTCCGGGCAAAGAGCAGCTTGCGATGCTGATAGGCGGGCTGGTCTCACTGGCGGAAAAGAATGCGCGAAGTGAAAGGAAAGAGCAGGCGGATGTGAGCGAGGCAGGCAGAGAGATACGTGAGGCATTCAAAAGATACACAGATGAAGCGGATTTTGATTATGAACAGTTCACTGCCAATCTCAATACCCTTATTTCGGCATTCGATATCAGTACCTCAGAGCTGTCCAGAGCACTCAGCTTCGATCCGTCATACATTTCGAGGATCCGTCTCGGGCAGAGGAGGCCTTCGGATCGTGAAGGGTTTATCGAAGGCATATGCAGGTTTGTCGTGAACAAGAAGTATTCGGAGGATACAGCCAGGATGCTGGCGGAGCTGACCGGGTGCAGCGAGGATGATCTGACAACGGATTCAGGCTGCATGGATGTTCTTCGCGAATGGCTGAGCAGCGGCACGTCGGGAGGCAGCGACCCTGTAGGGAGTTTTCTGAGAAAATTCGATGATTTTGACCTGGACGAATATATAAGGGCGATAAAGTTCGATCAGCTCAAAGTGCCATCGCTGCCTTTTCAGCTGCCGGTTTCGAAGAGTTATTACGGCATAGAGGAAATGAAGCAGGGAGAGCTCGACTTCTTCAAAACAACTGTGCTTTCAAAGTCGCTGGAGGATGTCTTCATGTGCAGCGACATGCCTATGGCTGACATGGCTGAGGATCTGGATTTCGGCAAGAAGTGGATGTTCGGGATCGCGATGATGATGAAAAAAGGGCTCCATATCAATATCATACATAATATAGACAGACCTTTCAGGGAGATGATGCTAGGACTTGAAAGCTGGATGCCGCTTTACATGACAGGTCAGGTATCGCCGTACTATCTGAGAGGAAAGCATAACGGTGTATACTGTCATTTCAATTACGTTTCCGGAAAGGCGGCGCTGAGCGGCGAATGCATACAGGGGCACCACGACAGCGGCAGATACTGTCTGACGAAGAACAGGGAGGAAGTGGCGTATTTCAGCAAAAAGGCAAAGCATCTGCTGGCAAAGGCAAGGCCTCTGATGGAGGTGTACAGGAGCGAATCGGAAAAACAGTATTCCATGTTCTTGAATACGGACGCGTCTGCACCGGGGCCGCGCCACAACATACTTTCATCGCTGCCTTTGTATACGATGAATGACGAGCTGCTTGAGCGTCTGTTCGACAGCAATGATGTCACGGCTGCAGACAGAGTCAGGATCTCCGCGTTCGCGCAGAAGCAGAAAGAGCTTGTAGAGAATATGATACAGGAAAATACAATGACAGATGATGTTCCCCTGCTGACGGAGGAGGAATTTGAAGAACATCCTATGGTGATGTCGCTTTCGGATATTTTTTATGAAAAGGAGCTGTACTACTCTTATGAAGAATACCGTATGCATCTTGAGGCGTGCAGGGACTTTGCAGAAAAACACAAATCGTACAGGCTCAACGAGCATGAGGATCATGCATTCAGGAATATCCAGATTCGTATGCATGAGGGAAGCTGGGCGATGGTTTCAAAGAACAAGGCGCCGGCGGTGCATTTCGTGATACGTCATCCTAAGATGCTGGATGCGCTTGAAAATTTCGTGGTACCGGTCAGCGAGGCGGTACATGTCTGAGAAACGATATAAAAAATCCCGCAGTGTTATGTCCGGTTGTCCGGTCGAATTCTGCGGGATCTGTTTTTCGGTTGCAGTGGCACTGTTAGTCACAGTGCGCGATCGTTTTAGTAATGCATCACGACAGGCATTCCTACCTCTGCCGCGTTGTAAAGCTCAGGCATCCTGCTCGGAGGCATATTGATGCATCCGTGACTTCCGTTGTATACCCATATGCTTCCGCCGAAAGCGCCTCTCCAGTCAGCATCGTGGAAGCCCTGACCGGTCCATGTGACGCCGAGCCAGTATTTTACAGGGCTTTCGTATTTCGTGCCGTCTCCGTTGTCGCCTTTGAGGACTACGTTCCGCACTTTATTCAGGATGTAGTAGGTACCGATATCGGTAGTTGTTCCGGTAGCCCGGCATCCTGTAACACAGTTTGCACTGAAATAAAGCTCGCCCTTTATATAGAATTTCACTGTCTGGTATGATATATCCACGTCAATGTAAGTGTCTCCAAGTGCTCGCGAGTATTCGCCGTAGCCTTTTTCTGAGAAGACTGGCTCTCTTGTGACGTCCTTGTGAGAATTGATGTCCTTGACGAGCTGGGCTTTTTCCTCATCCTGATTTATCTCCCAGCCGTAGGTGCCGCCGGCAACACTGATCTCTCTTCCGCTGAGCGATGTGAAGTTTCTCTCAGCTCCGATGTTGTCGTACTTTTCAGCGAGCGAGACGACATATTCTCCGACAGCAGTTTCGTCAGCTTTGCCGGATCTGTCATCCTTCATCAGCTTGTCGAGCTGTTCTGCTGTTATCGTGAACGTCTCTTCGCCGAGGCTGTATGTTATTTTCTGTTTGAGATACTTCTTGCAGTATTTCTGGTATTCTTTCAGCTCTTCATTGTCTGAAGTGATCTCAGGTACTGTGTAGTAATCCTTTTCTTCGAATGCGAATCTGAATTCGCCCCCCTCTATGTGTTTGAGAAGGTCTTTGAAAAATGCTTCGCCGTCAGGCTTTGTGCCGTGTATCTCCGGTACTATAGGGAAATTCGGTTTCGAAAGATCCACATAAGCGTTGCGGCTTTCCTTGGCGTTTTTCTTGTTGAGGAACTCCGAACTCAGGACATTCTGCCTGAATTCTTCACTGTACTTGTCGACAGTCATCGGAAAATGGACGATCAGAGGCGTTTTTATGAAATGGTTCATGGCGGCGAGAACGATGCCGTGCTTCTTCGCATTTTTAAGGCTTTTTTCTATCTTGTACGTGCAGCCGAAACCCGTGAAATTGGCGAGATCATCGCTCAGCGGTCCGGTGATCACTATGTGTTTTGCATTCCATTTTTCCGTGAGCTTCTCTCCTGCCTGATCATATGTCAGACCGGAGCAGTCGACTCCGTTTATCTGAGTGTTGTCCGGGAATCTGTCGCTTTTGTAGTCATCAGATTTCGAGTATGCAAACGTAGCGTATCCGATTATTGCCATTATTGCAAGAATAATTATCAAAACGGTTATAATAATTTTTTTCATATCTTCTCCTTAATCAAACCTTTTTCATTTTACTCTATTTAATATAAGTTTTAAAGGGAAAAAATACATTTTTGTGGTAAAATAGCAATATAATTTGTTCTTTTGGATTTGCGAGGTAAAATATGGCTTTTACACATCTTCATGTACATACAGAATACAGCCTTTTAGACGGCGCCTCAAGGATAGATGACCTGGTGTCACATGCCAGAGAGCTTGGAATGACATCGCTTGCGATAACCGATCACGGTGTGATGTTCGGCGTGATAGACTTTTACAGAGAATGCCTGAAACAGGGGATAAAACCTATAATAGGGTGTGAAGTATACACTGCTGCCAGAACGCTTTTCGACAAGGACTCCGAAAAGGACAAGCATATGGGGCATCTCGTGCTGCTGGCAGAAAACGATACAGGCTACAAGAACCTGATGAAAATCGTGTCGGAGGGTTACCGCCACGGCTTTTACTACAAGCCGAGGATAGACAAGAATGTACTGCGGCAGTATAGCGAAGGTCTGATCGCGCTGTCCGCGTGCCTTGCCGGAGAGGTGCAGCACAGGCTGCTCAACAGGGACTATGCCGGCGCAAAGAAAGAAGCTCTCGAGATGCGTGAGATATTCGGGGAAAACAGTTTTTTCCTTGAGCTGCAGGATCAGGGACTCGAAGAGGAAATGCGCATACTTCCCGATATGAAAAGGCTGCACGAGGAGACAGGCATACCGTTTGTCGCCACGAACGACGTGCACTATGTCAGACAGGAAGATGCAGTGGCGCAGGACGTCCTGATGTGCATACAGACGGCATCGACGATCGATGAAGACAACAGGATGAGATTCCCGAACGACCAGTTCTATCTCAAGTCCGAAGATGAGATGCGCAGGATATTTGCAAACATACCGGAAGCATGTGACAATACGGCGGCGATCGCAGAACGCTGCGACGTGACATTCAGGTTCGGCGAGCTGCACCTGCCTGATTTCAGCGCCCCGGACGGCATGACGAACAGAGAGTATCTCAGAAAACTATGCGAAGAGGGGCTGCAGCAGAGATATAAGGCTGCAGACAGCGAGAAGATGGCGGAACTGCATGCAAGGCTCGACTATGAGCTTTCCACGATAGAAAACATGGGATACGTGGAATACTTCCTGATAGTCTGGGATTTCATAAACTACGCGAAGAACAAGGGCATAATGGTCGGACCCGGCAGAGGCTCGGCAGCGGGCAGCATCGTGGCATACACGCTCAGGATAACGGATATAGACCCGATCAAGTACGACCTGATCTTCGAGAGGTTCCTCAATCCGGAAAGAGTCAGCATGCCTGATATAGATATAGACTTCTGCTACGAGAGACGGGGCGAGGTCATAGATTACGTTATCGAGAAATACGGTGAAGACAAGGTGTCGCAGATTATAACATTCGGAACGATGAAAGCGAAGCAGGCCGTGCGCGATGTAGGAAGGGTGCTGAATGTCAGCTATCCTGAGACGGATGCGATCGCGAAGGCGATACCGTTCGCGCTGAAGATGACGATAGACAAGGCTCTCGAAACGAGTCCGGAGCTGAAGGCCAAGTACGAGTCGGAGGAAACGACGCGCAAGGTAATAGACATGGCGAGAGCTATCGAGGGAATGCCGCGCCACGCATCGACGCATGCTGCCGGCGTGGTGATCTCAAAGGAGAGCATCGACGAATACGTGCCGCTTTACCTTGCGGATAAAGGCCTTTCCACGCAGTTCAACATGACGACGATAGAGGAGCTGGGACTGCTCAAGATGGACTTCCTGGGGCTCAGGAACCTGACGATAATACGGGACGCGCTGGAGATGATCGAGGAAAACCACGGAGTGAAGATAGATTTCGCTTCGATGGACTACGATGATCCTGCTGTCTATGACATGATTTCCAAAGGAAACACACAGGGGATCTTCCAGCTGGAAAGCGGAGGCATGACGCAGTTCATGAAAAACCTCAGACCGGACTGCTTCGAAGATGTCGTCGCAGGGATCTCGCTCTACAGGCCGGGCCCGATGTCGTCGATCCCTACATATATAGACAACAAGAAACACCCTGAGAGCATCGAATACATCCACGAGAGCCTCGAACCGATACTTTCCGTAACGTACGGATGCCTGGTTTACCAGGAGCAGGTAATGAGGATAGTGCGTGACCTGGGCGGATACTCATACGGCCGTTCGGATCTGGTGCGCCGTGCGATGAGCAAGAAGAAGATGGATGTGATGCTCGAGGAGAAGGAATATTTCATCCATGGAAAGACTGCAGACGACGGGACTGTCGAGATCGCGGGATGTGTGCGCAACGGTGTGCCGGAAGAGGCGGCCGAGGAGATATTCAACCAGATGGTCAGCTTCGCAGAGTATGCGTTCAACAAGTCACATGCGGCTGCATATGCCGTGCTCGCGTATGAAACGGGCTATCTGAAAGTGCATTATCCGGTGGAATTCATGGCGGCGCTGCTGACCAGTGTAATGGGCGACGCGGATTCAACGGCGAAGTATATAAGGAACTGCGTGGATATGGGCATAGAGGTGCTGCCTCCTGATGTAAACGAAAGCGGTAAGAAGTTCACTGTATCGGACGGTAAGATAAGATTCGGACTTCTAGGCGTGAAAAATGTGGGCGAAGGGCCTGCCGATGCGATCATAGAGGCGCGAGAGGCAAAGGGTCTTCCTAAGGACATATTCCAGTTCATAGATGACCTGGATATACACAGGATAAACAAGAAGGCTGTTGAGAGTCTGATAAAGGCCGGCGCGCTCGACTGTTTCAGTGAAAACAGGGCAGCTCATATGGGAATATTCGAAAGTCTGATAGAGTCGGCTCAGTCGAATGCGAAGAACGTGCTCGAGGGACAGCTGTCGCTTTTCCAGCTGAACGCGGAAACCATGGAAGAGAGTCAGGATGTCAAGAGACTTCCTGACGTGAAGAATTTCGAAAAAGACGTCCTCATAGCGCAGGAAAAGGAAATGCTGGGCGTTTACATAACGGATCACCCGCTCACAGAGTATCGCGATATGATAGAAAGGTCGGTAACAGTGACTTCGCAGGATCTCGCGGAAGTGCTTGAAAGCGAGGAGAGCGGCGAGACGCACAGCTTCATCACCGACGGTATGAGCGCGGTGATGGCGGGGATCGTGACGGGCAGGAAGACACTGATAACGAAGAACAGTAAGATGATGGCATTCGTGGATATGGAGGATCTGTACGGCACGGTAGAAGTGGTGGTGTTCCCGAACGTTTACGAGAGGTACGGTGCGCTTACCGCTGAGGACTCGATCATATCGGTGGCAGGCACGATCAACTTCAAGGAAGGTGAAGTGCCGAAGCTGCTGGCTAACAGGATAACTGACATACGCGCGCTGGGTGAGCTGGCTGCAGATGAGGGTGCGGACGGATCCGGCGCAGGCGGCGGTCAGAACGGCAGCAGACACAGTTCAAGGCAGGCGGCAGCGGCAGGTAGCGGTGATGAGCCTGAGGGACTGGTGAAGATAAAGCTTCCGGCAGGCAATACGTCGGAAATGCTGAACCGCATAAAGGACATAATGACTGCTCATCGTGGAGGTTATCAGGCGATCGTGTATATGCCGACCGGCGGCTCGTTCAGGACGGAGCGTGATCTTTGGGTCGATCCTGATATGGATTTCAGGAAAGCTGTAACAGATATAGTGGGGGAAGAGAACTACAAGGGCTGAAAAATGGAGGAATGAGATATGAAGAAAATAGCGATACTTACCAGCGGTGGAGATGCGCCGGGAATGAATGCTGCAGTCAGAGCGGCTGTCAGGACTGGACTTTCGATGGGAATGGAAGTATTCGGGATCGAACGCGGATATGAGGGTCTGCTTGACGGAGAGATCAGGAAGATGGAATGGCATTCCGTCGGAGATATACTGCAGAGAGGCGGTACTATACTCAGGACGGCGAGAAGCGAACGCTTCAGGGAAGCTAAATGGCAGAAACACGCTGTGGACATGCTGCAGACTTTCGGCATAGAGGGACTGATCGTCGTAGGCGGTGACGGATCTTTCCGCGGCGGTCTGGAGCTCGACAGACTCGGTGTGACTGTGATGGGGATCCCGGGAACGATAGATAACGACCTCGGCTGTACAGACTATACGATAGGCTTTGATACAGCGGTTAACACCGTGCTGTCTATGATATCAAATCTCAGAGATACGGCGTCTGCTCACGAGCGGACCACTATAGTAGAAGTCATGGGGCGTCACTGCGGTGATATCGCGCTTCATGCAGGGCTTGCCGGCGGCGCTGATGTGATACTTGTTCCGGAGATGGAGACCGATATAAACATGGTGTGCCGCAGGGTGCTGCGCGGGCAGCAGTCAGGAAAGCTGCACAGCATAATAATGAAAGCGGAAGGTGTCGATATGAGCGTACAGCAGCTCGCGGAGATAATAGAGGAGCGCACGGGCAGAGAGGTACGTTCGGTAGTGCCGGGATATATCCAGAGAGGCGGCACGCCTACGGGTCGCGACAGGATGCTCGCGAGCGTCATGGCAAGCAAAGCCGTGAAGCTTTTGTACGATGATGAGCGAAGTAAAGCGATAGGCATAATAAATAATGAGATCACGGCAGTCGATCTGGCTGATGCACTCGAGATGAAAAAGGAATTCAGAAAAGATCTGTATGAGATAGCCGAGATCCTGTCATAGCGCTGCTGCATCGGGAGCTGAGGCGCAGGCATGCAGAGCAATGCGGCCGGTGTATATAAAAGGAAAGTACAAAAGGATAAATAAAGACCTGAGACGGCGGTGTGCGTGTGGTGCGCGAGGCTGATCTCAGGTATTTTTCATTATGTAGGAAATATCGCTTTCGATATTTCCGGAATATCAACAAGAGTTTCATATGAAAATATGTGGCGAAGCCACTTTTGTTCTCATTGTCATCTTTAGTTGTTACTGTCTTTAGCTGTTGTCATCGCCGGGATCTTCCGATCCGGGAAGAGTACCGGTGTCGAGGCCGATGTCGTTATTGAGCACGGATCCGAAGCTGATCGCTCCCGAACCGAATTTCTGTCTGATGCTGTCCATCGCACGTTCGACTTTTTCTCCTTTTTCGATGCTGATGTTTTCATCGGAAAACAGTGAAAGCTGCTGCGCCTGGTTTTCATCGCAAAGGTTTATCGCAGTGATCGTGAGCATCCGGATAGGATCGCGCATCGACCAGGATTTTCTGATTATCGATAGCGCTGTTTCGGTGATGACTTCGGTCAGATTTGTCGGATTGTCGAGCTGCTGCTGCCTGGATATGACTTTCAGTGCCGGATCTTTGATATCGACCTTGACTCCGAAAGCTTTCAGCTTGTGCTTGCGCAGACGGCTGGCGACCGTATCGGCGAGTCCTATCACTCCGATCTTTATATCGTCAAAACCCTGGAGATTCCGGCGGAACGTAGTGCCATTGCCTACGGATTTTATTTTTTCGAGATGGTCGTATCGCAGGACCGGAGTAGTGTCGAGCCCGTTGGCATAGTCGTGTATCAGTCCGCCCTGTTTGCCGAGCATTTTTTTTATCATATTGCGGTCTGAGTTCGCAAGCTCCCCGATCGTTTTGATGCCGTAGTCGTGAAGCTTGCCTGCGGTCGCTTTTCCTACGAAAAACATGGACCTGACGTTCATCGGCCAGAGCAGCAGCTTGAAATTCTCCCGTGTTATCACAGTGGTGGCATCAGGTTTTTTGTAGTCGCTGCCCATTTTAGCGAAGATCTTGTTGAATGATACCCCGGCTGAAAGCGTGAGCCCGAGCTCCTTCTTCACTGTCTGTCTGATCTCATCGGCGATCTGTGAGCCGGTGCCGAAAAGCTTCGTGCTCCCGGTCACGTCTAGCCAGGATTCGTCTACGCTGAACGGTTCGACCATGTCAGTGTAGCGCAGATATATCTGGTTTATCAGTTTGCTGTAATGTCTGTATTTGTGGTGATGCGGAGGTACGACCTGAAGGCCGGGACATTTTTTTCTGGCCTGCCACAGGGTCTCAGCAGTGACTACACCATATTTTTTGGCGATCTCATTTTTCGCAAGTATGATGCCGTGGCGGTCATCCGGATTGCCGCATACAGCCATCGGTTTGTCTTTGAGCTGCGGGTAGTCGAGCAGCTCGACAGATGCGTAAAACCCGTTCATATCGCAGTGCAGTATGACTCTGTCCATAAATCCTCCTTTCATATTATTGTCGATCGGAGATCGACATCAGGTTACGCCTGCGGTGTTTCATTAGTGTGTCGATCGAAGATAGATATCAGGTTATGCTTGTGGTGTTTCATCTGTTCGTCGATGGGCAATTCAATTATAGTTAAAATACAGTACGAGCGCAATATAGGTTATATGAATGTGCGATATTGGTAATTGAACGGTGACGGCATTGATCGGCCTGATATGCATGCTGCTGCTTTCGTCTGAAATGCGACCGCAGATCTTTTATGTGATCCCGCATATTTTATTGTGGAGCTTGCGTGTCGAGTTTGTCGCCGCTGTTTCAGCCAAAAGTATATGTTATGTCCGGTATTGTGGCTGAAAAAAGGAAATTATAGGAACTTATTGACAAACATCTTTTGCATCAGCAGTGTGCTTTCTTTTTTAATTGGTTCGCATTTCCAGCTTTCAGCCAAATTATATCCGATTCTATGTCGTATGGCTGAAAAAATCCAATTGGCCATTGGTAAGCGAACTCTCCGCTAATATCAGAAAAATGTGATTTCCAGTTTTCAGCCAAGAACCTCTGTAAATTATGGATTTATGGCTGAAATCGCTGCGTAAATGTGCCATCAGGTCAGGTGTCACAGGGTAAAGTTATTAGAAGTACAGATTGGAAAAGAATTGTTTCATTTAGAAGTACTGTAATAGAAAGAATGATCATTCATCATCGGCTTCAATGAATAAATCATTAGGCTCACATTCAAAAATTCCACATAATGCCTCGATAGTATCATACCTTATTGACTTGGTTTCATTATTTACCATTTTATTGAAATTCTGATATGACATACCGAGTTGCTTCCAGAGCCAGTATTTAGTCTTGCTTCTTTCTTCTAAAAGAGCTAATACATTCAATCTGATCATAGTATCTATCCCCCTTAGTATCTAATGAATTAATTAGATGTTATATGAAAAAATCAATTGAGATATAGACTGTTACGTTATATAATGTAAACATTAGATATAGTTTTTATTGATGAGGAGAAGAAATATGAAAATATGTCTCGAATGCGGTAAAAAAGCAGATGCAAATTTTTGTCCTGATTGCGGTAAGCCAATGACAGACTTTGTAGGCGATGTAGCGATGTTAGCGGAAGAAAACGTAATAGATAATGTCACTGATAATAACTATCAAATAGCTGGATATTCAGGACCTCACGAAAATGAGTCGGTGGAATCGATGCCAGGAGATACAAACTTAGATTTCGTAACGCCAGAAAACGTACAGCCTCCATTAAAAAAGAAAATGAATAAAAAAGTAATCGTGATTATAGCAGCAATAATTGTTTTGGCTATTATTGCGTCAATTCCAATAGTTATACATTTAAAAGACAAGCAGCAGAAAGCTGAATATGTTGCGAATCTGAATGCATTTGTGACTACGGCACTACAAGGTGCGACGGAAGCTGAAGACCTCTGCAATCTTACTAAGAGCGTATGGCATGATGCAATATATGAAGACTCCGATGAAGAAACGGAAAAATACGTTGAAGGGGTAGAAGACTTTAATGAGGCTTTACTGAATTTGTATTTGGATGACTCTACTATAGAAACAGTCAGTGTGATAGAAGACAATCAGAAAAAGGTAGAGGAATATATGAAAAAACTGAAAAATCCTCCTGGAGAATATGCACAATATTATAGTTTGGCAGTTGAGTTCTATGGAAAATACAAAGCTTTTACTGATTTAGCAATGGATCCAGAGGGGTCATACAATAGTTATACTGATAAAGTCAACGACCTTGATAGTGAAGTCGCTGAACTTTATGAAAAGCTCAATACAATGATTCCAACTATCAGTGAATAAGGAGTGCAGTATGAAAAAGGTTGCAGTATTTTGGTTATGCTTGATTTTATGCATGGTATTTGTATCATGTGGAACTAATGAATTAAGTGTTAATGATGATGGGTCATATACTTATAAAGATGTTACATTCATGATTCCGGCTGGGTGGGGTGCAGTTGAGTACGATGAAGATGATCAAGAATCCGAAGATGGTGAATATGAGTTTGAACGAAATTATGGTTTTGGTAGTTTGACAGTATGTATGGTTACAAAGGAAGAAATGAAAAGCGATATTAAATATCTTGAAGAAAATGAAGAAGACAGCGCATCAGAAAAAGGAAACTATCAATCATATTACTCTGAAGTAACCTCAGGAGAACAGACAATAGGAAAACAAAAAGCGATAGTATACGAATATAACTATATATCCAAATATCATGACAAAGAGTCTGCATTGGAATATACAGATATTTATATTGAGTACGATGAGATTATATATAAATTTGAATGGGTGACAAGTGACAGCACAACTGATTCGAGGAATTTCAAAGAATTTGACGGGTTTATAGAGTCAATAACTTTTCAATGAAAGTTTGTGTAAACATATATGATTGTAAAGGATGAATAAATGTATAGACAAAAAACATTAATGGTGAATTCTGAACAAAAGGAATTGATTGATAACAAAGATATTTCAACGGTAAGTGTGAATGTTGGCGGGTATATGGGAACTGAGAGTTCATGGAATCATGTGAATGATATATCTTTGGAAGAAAAAGGACGTTCCCTTTTTTTAAAAGTGATATCAATAATCAGTATTGTAGAAGGGAGCATAGTAGGCATATTTTTTATACTTTTGATGTTAACATTGCTTTTAGATTTTAATAGTTCAATTCTACTTTGCATATTGGCAGGCATCCCACTTGCTAGTGGCATATTAGGGATCAAAAAGAAACGAAATTTGAGAGATTGTGGTATTGTATTGAATGTTATACTTGCTGTTTTCTTGATTATTATAATTATGGCCAGTAGAACGTTGACAGTTGTATTGATGTTTTCTATTACGATAATAGTCAGTGTATTATACATAATTGCAAGTGTAATTAGTATACGAAACGTGAATTCAAAAGAAAATAATATGCAGGTATATCTTGAAGAGAAAAGAAAAGCTACAAGGAAGTGTAATAGATGTGGAGCGGAAAGCAATAAGAAATTTTGTCCTGTGTGCGGAAATGAAATGTCAAAAGTAATATTACATATTAGATATTGTACGAGTTGCAATGTTGCATTTGATAATACAAAGCTTTTTTGCAATAAATGTGGAAAACAATTAAGTGAAAAAGAAATAATTAGGAAACTTTCAGAGGAAAATAAGACTTTAAAAGAAACTTTTGTTAATAATGAAATCGCGAAAATTTGCACAGATATCATAGAAAATCTGAGCGTGAAAGCAAAGGTCTGTATAGGCATTGTAATTCTGATCTGTATTATAGGACTGATTGCCATATGTTTATAATGAACAGTAAGACTGGAATTTAATAGAGTGATTCACATATAGGTTATAGTAGAAATATATTGTAAGAATGAAAGAGGAGAGAATAGTAATGTTAAGAACAAAATCAAAAATAGTAATTGTAGTGCTGGTGCTTGTAGCTTTATTGTTGGCAATGGCTGTTATATTACAATTTTCGAATGGAAAAAGTATCGCAGATGCACTGAAATCAGGAACATTGTCTACTTGTATGGGAGCGGCAAAAATAGCAGTGATATTTGGCAGCACAATATAGATTTTATTATTGAACAAATAAAGTAGTAAACCAGAAACGCTGCGTGCTTTGCAATATAAGCTTGGCAGCGTTTTTTTGTGTAATGCATGATGGATGACTTCATGTTGCGAGCAGATATTAAACTGCAATGTTTCGATCATGTAAAAGTTCAAAACCCATGTAAGCATAGACATGCCGAAGCAACCAATGCAATTTTGGGGATTTCGTGAAAAACAGATAATACGCTTTTTATTGAAACGTGATGTGTGGTATAATCGTAAATGCGAAAGATGAAAATTCGCATAAGAATTTATTTGGAAGGAAGATCATCATGCTTGATATGCTTAAAAAACTTGATAAAATAATGAGGATCCTTTTGATAGTAACGGGCTCATTGTTTGTCGTATTCAAACTTCTGGGCGGCGGGAGATCCGAAGAAGCCGGGAAGAACGTGAAGAAACAGGCGAAGGAAGATTATCAGACAGGAGAGTTTGACGATATCTGCTAAGAATCTGCAGGATCCGATAAGAGCCTGTAAGATCTGGCGAAACCCGGAAGGGAAAAGCGGTCCGGGATAGTTCCGGATCCAAGTGGCACGCAAGGAAACGCAATAATAACGATCATAAAAGGAGTAATCGACATATGAGAATTTGGACTATAGTAAGTGGAATACTGATGGTGCTGACCGGAGCGTTCTGTTTCATGAACCCTGGACAGACCTTTTTATCACTGGCTTTCATAGTTGGTCTTGTGATGGTGATAAACGGACTGATCCACGCGATGGCGTACTTTATCGGAAGAGGTCTGCACAACAAGGGCGACAACAACGGATGGATACTGACGGATGCACTGATAACGCTGATACTCGGGATACTTATACTTTGCAATCAGCTGGTTGTGGATTCGGCTATACCGATGGTGTTCGGAATATGGATGCTGGTGTCGGGAATACTGAGAATAGAGGCGGGCACGCACATCAACAAGCAGAAAAAGCTGCTCAATTTCCGTACGACGATGATAACAGGAACACTTACAGTGCTTGTCGGACTTTTCGGATTCATCAATCCGCTGGTCGAGTGGATGACGACAGCTGTGCTGCTCGGTGTATTCCTCGTTATGCAGGGTGTGAATATCATAGAGCTCGGCATCAACATGCCGCATGAGAAGAAGTCATACGTGAAGATTTACAAGAGAAAGCGTGAGCCGATAAAGATAACGGAAGAAGACGAGACTCCTGAAAAGGTGATAGAGCGTCTCAAGATGAAAGAAGCGGCACAGTCGTCCCAGCAGCCGGCAGTTCCGGTGCAGGATGCGGCAGCAGGAGCAGAAGCGAATGACAGAATATGATGTTTGTATTATAGGAGGAGGGGCAGCCGGCCTGGCAGCGGCTGCTTCTTTTGATAAGCGGATAAAAGCATGCATACTGGAAAAAAACGAGATCCCGGGCAGGAAGATCATGGCTACAGGCGGAGGACGGTGCAATATCACTAATGCAGCCTGTAAAAACAAGGACCTGACCCTGGATTTTTTTGAATCACTGGGAATGATATGTTTCAGCGATGATGAAGGAAGATACTACCCGTATTCGAACCACGCTTCCGATGTCGTGAAAATACTGCTGGATGCGATCGGATCCGCCGATACGGGAAGCACCGAGATCATCACATCTGCGGCAGCAGAGAAGATCGTGAGCGAAAGCGGCTCTTTTTCCGTGATTTTCAAAGACACGAAAAACGGCAGACTTTGCACGACAAAAGCATCAAATGTGCTCATAGCATCAGGCGGCAAGGCTGCGCCGCAGTTCGGCACGACAGGCGATGGGTATTCCCTCGCAAAATCCCTGGGGCACCACATATCACGCGTTTTTCCGATACTCACAGGCGTGGAGTGCGGAGATATGAGAGATGTAAAAGGAGTGCGGGCCAAAGGCAGGGCAGGCCTTTACAGGAACGGCGAGCTCCTGCATGAGGAAAGCGGCGAGATACAGTTTACTGCGGACGGGCTTTCCGGCATATGCATATTCAATCTGACGCCGTATATAAAATCGTCAGGCGGCGAGTCGTTTGCGGAAGCGCTGAAGCAGTTCGAGATAAGGCTCGACCTTGCGCCGGATATACCGGCAGACAAGCTCGCCGGGAGAGAAAGCTCGTTCGGTATACTGACGGAGAAACTTGCAGAGCGTGTCGGCCCTGATAAGATAAAGGACTGGAGGTTACCGGTGCTGGCAGTCAAGGGCTGGAAAAACGCACAGTGTACAGCAGGCGGAGTGGTTACTGACGAGATCGACATGAACACGATGGAGTCGAAACTCGTGAACGGGCTGTATTTTGCAGGTGAAGTCACAGACATGCAGGGGCCTTGCGGCGGGTTCAACCTGCAGAACGCCTGGGAGACAGGAATAAAAGCGGCGAAAGCTCTGAATGAATGGAAGAAAAAACAGGAGAAGGCTGACAGATGAGATACAGGATAAATCAGATCAGACTAGGAATAGATGAAGAAGCTGCAGACTTTGCAGAAGTCATAAGAAAAAAGCTGAGAAAGCCGGATCTGGTGGTGAGCGACATCGAAATAGTAAAAGAATCGGTGGACGCCAGGAGAAAGCCGGATGTGAAACTCGTATACACACTAGATTTTTCGTGCGGTGAAAAGCTCAAGCTCGACAAAGCAGTAAAAAAAGTGTATGGACCGGTGACGGTGAAAAGCGAAGAGGCTGCGGCAAAGCGCAGGCCGCCGGTCATCGCAGGCTTCGGACCGTGCGGGATGTTCGCTGCACTGATACTCGCAGAGGCGGGACTCAGGCCGATCGTGATAGAACGCGGACAGGCGGTGGACGAACGCATAGTATCAGTGAACAGATTCTGGAACGAAGGCGTGCTTGACCCGGAATCAAACGTGCAGTTCGGCGAAGGCGGAGCAGGCACTTTTTCGGACGGAAAGCTGACGACAGGGATAAAAGACGTGAGGATATCTAAGGTGATGGATGAATTCGTTCTGGCAGGCGCGGATCCATCGATAAAATACAGGCAGAAGCCTCACATCGGCACGGACAGGCTGCGCGATATCGTGAAGAACATAAGGCACAAGATAGAGTCACTTGGGGGCAGAGTGGTTTTCGACACGAAGCTGACAGGTATGACGTTTTCGGGGCCGGAGGACAATATCGGTGATCATGGCAATGCTCATGATCGTGGCGGAGTCGGAAGCGGTGGCAGAAGACTGACCGCCGTAAAAACGCTTGATCGCAGCGGCAGGTCTCAGACCATCGAAACAGACAGCCTGATACTGGCGATAGGACACAGCGCGCGAGATACTTTCCGGATGCTTTACGACGAGGGCTTTCCGATGGAGCAGAAACCGTTTTCGATAGGAGTCAGGATAGAGCATCCGCAGAAGATGATCGATAAGGCGCAGTACGGCGACCCGGCTATTGCGGAAAAGCTCGGAGCTGCGGACTACAAACTGAACCACAGATGCGAGAACGGCAGAGGAGTTTATACGTTCTGCATGTGTCCGGGCGGCCATGTGATAGACTCTTCGTCGGAACCGGAAACGGCCGTTACGAATGGTATGAGCAACAGCAGCCGCAGTGCTGAGTTTGCCAACAGCGGGCTGCTCGTGGATGTGCGCAGGGAGGATTTTCCGTCCGGACATCCGCTGGCAGGTATAGAATTCCAGCGAAGATACGAGAGACTTGCATATGAAAACGGCCGCGGCAGGATCCCGGTGACGGATTACGGCAGCTTCAGAAAAGATACGGAAGATCCCGTAAGAAAGAGCCTTCCACCGTTTGCGGCAGATGCGATCATCGAGGCGATGCCGTATATGGGGCGCAAGCTCAGAGGCTTTGACCGGGACGATGCTGTCATGAAAGCGGTGGAGACGAGGAGCTCTTCTCCGGTCAGGATACTGCGCGGAAAGGACCACCAGTGCGCAGCGCCGGAAACAGGAGTCTCCGGATTTTCTGGCGTATACCCGGCAGGCGAAGGTCCGGGATATGCCGGCGGTATCATGTCGGCAGCTGTGGACGGGATAAAAACTGCGGAATATGTGATCATGGATTATGGCACAGATACAGGGATATTTCCGGGATAGGCGAATATAATTTATCATGCCGGGCAGAAACGTTCCATGCGGATGAGCATGATGAGCAGAAAGTCTGCTCTGAGCCGGATCGCCAATGCGTGCAGCATGAAGCTCAGGTCCTGAAGCTCAGGTTTCAAAGTCCGGCAAATAAAAAACAGGGAGAAGCCATGTCTGTCAGGGAAGAGCTGCTGTTCGATTTTGCGATCAACATGCCTAGAGTACTGGTAAGCGGAGAAACGACTGTACTGGACAATGTCAGGAAAGTGATGCTTCTGACGGACAGTGAAATCGTTGTTTTCAGCGGAGCGAAATATACCTCTTTAAAAGGGCGCGGTTTCGTAATCACGCAGCTGAAAGAAGGAAGGATGCTGGTATCAGGTGAGGTCGAGGAAATACGGTTTTTTTCGTCATTACAGGAAGATAAAGATTGAAGGCACAGGCCTTGCGGGTTTTGTGAACAAATGCATGAAAAACGGGATATTCCTCAGGAACATCAGATGGAAGGACCCGGTAGAGTCTTCCGCAGAGGTCAGCGGAGATGATTTCGACGCTTTCCGGAAGACCGCAGGTCATTCGTACAAGCTGACAGTGACCGGCGAAGGCGGTGCGATCCCGTTTTTGAGAAGCCTGCGTTCGCGGATATCGGCGATAGCAGGAGCCTTTGTTCTGGGGGCTTTTATTTTTTATCAGAGCCTGTTCGTGGCGGAGATAAGGATCGACGGATACAGGAGCATAAGCGAAGAGCAGCTGAGACACGTCATGTCTGAAGCAGGGCTTTTTGAAGGCGCCAGAAGACAGAATAACTATAACGCTGTAAAGTCTGCGCTTTACAGTGAATTCGACAATATAGCGTGGGTAGGCATACACGAGGCCGGGAAGATGGTCGAAGTGGAGATCTCGGAAAGCTCGGATGAGCGGGAGGCTGAGCCAGCCGATGAAACGCCGGTCGATATCGTGGCTGCAAGATCGGGAGTGATAGAGAGGATCCTTCCGCTGCAGGGAGAGGCGCTGGTCAAAAACGGCGATTACGTGAACAAGGGCGATGTGCTGATATCAGGAACGTTAGAGTACCAGAGCACCGACTACAGCAGAGGCGACGGCTTTTTTTACAGATACAGTCACGCTTCAGGTGAAGCGCTTGCAAAGACGCCGCGCAGGCTTACATATTATATAGAGAAAAATGTACGTGTAAAGGAGCCGACGGGCAGACATATCCCGGGTATTTATGTAAAAATCGGCGACTTCGAGGTCGATACCGCGTCATGGTTCAGCAGATTTGCCGCATCCGAACGCAGAGAAAAGATGCTGATCGATGCAGTGAGACCGCTACCGGTCAGGATCGGGGTCACGAGAGTGGACGAAGTCACGATAAAGGAGTCACACCGGGACATGAACAGGCTTTCGGACATGGTCGACGCGGCGGTGAGGCAGTACGCCAGAGAAAATTTCGGCAGTGATTCCGCTATAGCGGATCATCAGATCGATTATACGGAAAGCGCAGGCGTGATCAGAGCTGATGTGCTGCTGGAAGTCCTTGAAGACATAGGCAAAGAAAAGGTCATAAAGATCAAAGAAAATGAGGAAAAGGAGAAAGCCGGAGCCGGGGCGCAGGCAGGAAGCGAAACTGCAGAATAAATAGTTTGAATTTTACACTGTAAGAAAATATAATAAGGATAGACAATGACCATGAGATAAATTCATGGAAAAACGGCAGAAGGAGATAGCAATTGGAGGATCAGGGACAGAAAAACGGCAGAATGGTAAATGTCGAGGTAAGCGACGGTATAGACAGGAGCGAGCTCTTTGGAGGACTTGATAAAAACCTCAGGCTGATAGAAGAAAACCTCAAGGTGGATATAATACAGAGAGACGACAGTCTGATACTGAAAGGCGAATATGCATCGCGGGCAGAAAAGATAATAAAAGAAATGATGAGCGTGCTTGAAAAAGGAGGAAAATTGGACGAGCAGAAGATAAATTATATTGCAGATCTCAGCGACAGGGGGATCTCGTACAGGGAAGAAAATCCGGGAAAGGACATAATCTGTTTCACACATGAAGGTAAACCTCTCAGAGCGAAAACCATAGGACAGAAGACATATGTCGATTCGATAAGAAAAAAGGATATAGTGTTCGGGATCGGGCCTGCGGGAACAGGCAAGACCTACATCGCAGTAGCGATGGCAGTGAATGCTTTCAAGAACAAACAGGTGCAGAAGATAATACTCGCAAGACCGGCTGTCGAAGCAGGAGAGAGACTCGGATTCCTGCCGGGGGACCTGCAGGAAAAGGTGGATCCGTATCTCAGACCGCTGTACGACGCTCTTTACGATGTGCTCGGCAGGGAAAGCGCGCTTAGGCTGAAGGAAAAGGAAGTCATCGAGGTCGTTCCGCTGGCATATATGAGAGGAAGGACGCTCGACAATTCGTTCATAATACTCGACGAGGCCCAGAATACGACGCCAGAACAGATGAAGATGTTCCTGACAAGGATGGGATTCGGTTCAAAAGTCGTGGTTACAGGCGATATAACGCAGATAGATCTTCCGAGAGGAAAGAAATCAGGGCTCAAGGAAGCTGCCGCGGTGCTGAAAGACGTGCGCGAGATCAGTTTCTGCTATATGAAAGAAGCCGATGTCGTAAGGCATCAGCTCGTGAAAAAGATCATCAATGCATACGATGTGTACTACAGGGCACATCCGTCCAGGGAGGAAGAATAGCCGTAATATGAGAATACTTTGCAGTGACGAAAAGTTCGCAGAAAGCGAAATGATGGATGTATTCCGCGAGGCCGCGGTACTGTGTGTGGAAAAAGAGGGACTGCCTGAGGATGCTGTGGAGATAAGCCTGTCGTTCGTATCAAAAGACGAGATACACAGGCTGAACAGGATATACAGGAACGTGGACAGGCATACAGATGTGCTGTCTTTCCCGATGGTGGAGGATTTCAACGAGATCGAAGAGGATGATGAAGAGATCCTACTCGGAGATGTCGTGATATGCAGGGAGCAGGCAAGAGAGCAGGCTAAAGAGTACGGACATTCCGAGGAAAGAGAGCTGACATATCTCTTCGTGCACAGCGTGCTGCACCTTCTGGGATATGATCACATGGAAGATGAAGAGAAGAAAGAAATGAGAGCACGCGAGGAAGAAGTTATGACGCAGCTGGGGATCGGGAGGTGACCGGTATGGACAGTGAGTATATGAAAATGACAGGAGATCTGTTTGACATGGCTGTAAAAGCGTCGGCTAACGCGTATGCGCCGTTTTCACATTTTCATGTCGGAGCTGCGCTGCTGGCGTCGAGCGGCAGAGCATACACCGGAGTAAATGTCGAGAATTCCTCATTCGGCGCGACGATATGTGCGGAGCGTACGGCATTTGTAAAAGCGATCTCCGAGGGAGAGCGCGACTTTACGGCGATAGCGATAGCTGCAAAGACAGCAGACGGCAAGATAGCAGAGTCGCTGCCGTGCGGCATATGCAGACAGTTCATGTATGAATTTTCGCCTGATATATTCATCATAACCGGTACTGACCGGGAAAAGCTCGATGTGAGAAAGCTCAGCGATCTGCTGCCGCTGGGGTTTGCGCTGGAACCGGAAGAACGATAATGCTGCGGCAGAAATGGAGGATAAGATGAAGACTGGATTCATTGCCATAGTCGGAAGACCTAATGTGGGCAAATCAACGCTGCTGAATGCCATCCTGGGGGAAAAGATAGCAATAACGACAGACAAGCCTCAGACAACGAGAAATGCGATAAGAGGCATCTATACACATTATGCCGACGAAGAGATAAAAGAAGATACACAGATGGTGTTCATAGACACACCGGGCATACACCGTCCGAGGACAAAGCTCGGCGAATACATGACGGATACGGCTACAGGGACTTTCAACGAAGTCGAAGCGATAATATTCATCGTCGACGACAAGCTGTCGGCCGGACCGGGAGACAAATACATCGTCGACCTGCTGGACAACGTAACGACGCCTAAGATACTTGTGATAAACAAGATAGACAAGATGGAGCCTGACTTTTTCAGAGAAGTGTATGAAGAATATGACAAGCTCGGAATTTTCGAAGAAATCATAGGCGTATCGGCGATAGAAGGCAAAAATGTCGATGATGTGATAAAATGCGCGGTGGGCTTCATGGAGGAAGGGCCGATGTTCTTCCCGGACGACATGATAACGGAGCATCCGGAGCGTTTTATCGTGAGCGAGATAATAAGAGAAAAGATCCTTCTATATCTGCAGGATGAAGTTCCTCACGGTGTTGCGGTCGAGATAGAGCAGTATAAGGAAGAGCGCAGCCTGACGAGGATCAGCGCCGTGATATACTGCGAGAAGAAATCGCATAAAGGTATGATAATCGGAAAAGGCGGCAGGAAGCTCAAGGGCATCGGCAAGAGCGCCCGTCAGGAGATCGAGGCGCTGCTGGGAACGAAAGTGTTCCTGGAGCTGTGGGTAAAGGTCAAGGAAAACTGGCGTGACAGCGATATAGCTCTTTCCAATTTCGGATACAAGGATTAGGTGCAGGGTTGCTTACTGATACAGAGGGCATAGTGCTCAGACAGGTAAAAACTTCATACGGCAGGCGCATGGTGCTGCTTTTTTCAAAGAAATACGGCAAGATCAGCGCAGGCACGAGCATAGCCGAAAAGGGCAGGAACAGAAGCTCACTGGCTCTGAGACCGTTCACATACGGACGTTACGAGATGTTCAAAAACCGTGAAAGCTATAACATAAACAGTGCGGATGTGATAAGGAGCTACTACGGGATCGGCGAGGATGTCGACAAGTACATGAACGGGGCGTATGTGCTGGAATTCACTGAACGCATACTGTCGGACGAAGTCCCGTCTCCGGGGATATTCAGTCTGCTGATCGACTTTTTCGATATGCTGGAAAACCGTAGCAGGGGCATAGGGACACTGGTCCTCGCTTATCAGACGAAGGTACTGAGGTATTCGGGAGTGATGCCGCAGCTCGACCACTGTGCGGTCTGCGGAGAAAAAAAGCCGGCAGCTAAATTCAGCATTCCCGACGGGGGAATAATATGCAGTGACTGTCTGAAGAGTAAAGAAAATTTAGAATGCCATACATTGATTTATGACATTAAATTTGGTATATTAGATATATTAAAGTATTTTACGGTGAATCCGTTAAAAAAACTGGAACATCTTGCATTGAAAGAAGACGCGGGCAGGCTGCTGCAGGAGATAATCAGAGAATATGCAGCATACTACCTTGACGCTTCGGACTTAAAAAGTGAAAAACTTATTCAAATGTAGAGTTGAACAGGAGGTAGAGTATGGAAATCACATTAGAGAAAATCGAACTGGTGAAGGATAGAACAGGCGTGACATATGCAGAGGCTAAAGCAGCGCTCGAAGAGGCTGACGGCAGCGTAGTGGATGCGATAATCGCTATCGAAGAAACAGTGAATGCCGGAGAGAAGAAGAGAGGTTTCGGCAAGAAGGGGGAGGCTCTTTTTGACAGTCTCAAAGAACTCGTTAAGAAGGGCAACGTTGCAAAGATCCAGGTAAAGAGGGATGATGAAACGATCCTCAATGTGCCTGTGAATGCAGGTATCGTGGGTATAGTGATCGCTCCGATCGCGTCAGTGGTCGCTGTAGTCGCTGCATTCGGATTCAGATGCACTATAGAAGTGATCAAGGATGACGGAACGATAATCGACGTCAGCGATGCTGTAAATGATGCTGTGGGAACAGTTGTTGAAAAAAGCAGCAATGTGGTCGGCGAGGTAAAGGAAAAGAGCACTCAGATATATCAGAAGGGTGTCGAGAAGGCAGGAGAAGCTGTGAACCGCATCAAGAAGGGTCCGGGAGAATTCGATTTCTCGGAATGCTTCGATGAGAATGAAGCGGATACAGAGATAAAGGCAGAAGACGAAGATACTGTGGCTGCAGAAAGTGCAGATGACAAGTGTGCATGCGGATGTGGCTGCGAGGCAGAAGCATCTGAGGCTGAAGTAGAGGAAGCTGCAGCTGATGAAGCCGGTGCAGAGGATACATGCGGTTGCTGCTGCGGTACAGAAGAGGCCGAGGAAGAGAAATAGACAAAAATCAGAAGGAAGTAAGGAAATGAGCAGAAAAGTTACAATGGAAAAGCTTACAGCCCTGGCGAAGAACAGAGGATATATCTATCCGGGTTCTGAAATATACGGCGGGCTGGCCAACACATGGGATTACGGTCCGCTCGGTGTTGAGTTCAAGAACAACATCAAGAAGGCATGGTGGAAGAAATTCGTTCAGGAGTCAAAATACAACGTGGGCCTTGATGCAGCGATACTGATGAACCCGCAGACATGGGTGGCTTCAGGACACGTTGGAGGATTCGCGGATCCGCTGATCGACTGCAAGAGCTGCAAGTCGAGATTCAGAGCAGACCAGCTTATCGAAGGCTGGCTCAAGGAACAGGGAATGGAAGATATCACAGTTGACGGATGGTCGAATGACAAGCTGCAGTCATTCATCGAGGAAAAAGGCATCAAATGCCCCGAATGCGGCAAGTCAGACTTCACAGGTATCCGCCAGTTCAATCTCATGTTCAAGACTTTCCAGGGCGTTACGGAGGATTCCAAAGCGGAGATTTTCCTCAGACCGGAAACTGCTCAGGGAATATTCGTCAACTTCAAAAACGTGCAGAGAACTTCAAGAAAGAAGATCCCGTTCGGTATAGCGCAGGTGGGAAAATCGTTCAGAAACGAGATCACACCGGGCAACTTCATCTTCAGAACGAGAGAATTCGAACAGATGGAGCTCGAGTTCTTCTGTGCTCCGGGAACAGACCTTGAATGGTTCGCATACTGGAAGGATTACTGTGTAAACTTCCTGAAGGCGCTCGGAATGAAGGACGAAAACATAAAGCTCAGAGATCATGATCAGGAAGAGCTGTCACACTACAGCAATGCGACTACAGACATAGAGTACAGGTTCCCGTTTGGATGGGGAGAACTCTGGGGTATCGCAGACAGAACTGACTTCGACCTCAAGCAGCACATGGAGCATTCAGGACAGGACATGAGCTACATGGATCCTGAAACGAATGAAAAATACGTGCCTTACTGCATAGAGCCGTCTCTCGGCGCTGATCGTGTGGCACTGGCATTCCTTACAGAAGCGTATGACGAAGAAGTGCTGACTGACAGCAAGGGCAAGGAAGACGTGAGAACAGTCCTGAGACTGCATCCGGCGCTTGCTCCGTTCAAGGCTGCAGTGCTTCCTCTTGCAAAGAAGCTTGCACCTGTTGCTGAGCCTATCTATGAGGAACTTGCAAAGCATTTCTCAGTCGATTACGATGTCACAGGCTCTATAGGCAAGAGATACAGAAGAGAGGACGAGATAGGAACACCGTTCTCGATATGCGTGGACTTTGATACAGAGACAGACGGTTGCGTCACTGTAAGAGACAGAGACACGATGGAACAGATCCGTATACCTGTTGAGCAGGTAAAGGAATATATAGAGCAAAAATTAGTCTTTTAATTTAAAGCGAGGAGAGTAAAAGGTAAAATGAAAAAATTTGTGTATTCATTCAATGAAGGCTCAAAAGACATGAAAGATCTGCTGGGCGGCAAAGGTGCAAACCTGGCAGAAATGACAAAGATAGGTTTACCGGTGCCTTTTGGGTTCACAGTAACAACTGAAGCATGCAACAGATATTATGAAGAAGGAAAGACTATCGGCGAAGATATAGTAGCAGCAATTTTCGAAAAGCTCGAAGAGCTCGAAAATGTTACGGGAAAGAAATTCGGAGACGTAGGAAATCCGCTTCTGGTTTCAGTTCGTTCAGGTGCAAAGATCTCGATGCCGGGAATGATGGACACTATCCTGAACCTGGGTCTGAATGACAATACAGTAGAAGGTCTTGCGACACTTACTGAAAACCCTAGATTCGCATATGACAGCTACAGAAGATTCATCCAGATGTTCGGAGACGTAGTAATGGAGATCGACAAGAGAAAGTTCGATGCGATCTTCGATGCACAGAAAGAAAAGAAGGGCTGCACTTTCGACGTAGAGCTCACTACAGAAGATCTCAAGGAGATCATCACGGGATACAAAGCTCTCGTTAAGGAAGAAATGGGCAGAGACTTCCCGCAGGAGCCTAAAGATCAGCTGATGGAAGCTGTAATGGCAGTATTCAGATCGTGGAACAACGACAGAGCTATCCTTTACAGAAAGCTCAATGAGATTCCTGACAGCATCGGTACAGCTGTAAACGTGCAGTCGATGGTATTCGGTAACATGGGAGATACATCAGGTACAGGTGTTGCATTTACGAGAAATGCTGCAACAGGTGAAAAAGCGCTGTTCGGTGAGTTCCTCGTGAACGCTCAGGGCGAAGACGTTGTAGCAGGTATCAGAACACCGCAGCCTATCGCAGAGATGGCAGAAGCTTTCCCTGAAGTTTACAAGGAATTCGTAAGGATCGCAGAGCTTCTTGAAAACCACTACAGAGACATGCAGGACATGGAGTTCACTGTAGAAAGAGAAAAGCTTTACATGCTCCAGACAAGAAACGGCAAGAGAACAGCTCCTGCAGCAGTGAAGATCGCTGTTGACATGGAAGCTGAAGGCCTCATAGATAAAGAAACTGCAGTTATGCGTATAGAACCGGCTCAGATCGATCAGCTGCTTCACCCTATGTTCGATGCAGATGAACTCGCAAAGGCTGAGAAACTGACTAAGGGACTTCCGGCATCACCGGGTGCAGCAACAGGAAAGATCTACTTCAACGCTGCAGATGCAGAAGCAGCAGTTGCAAACGGAGAAAAGGCTATCCTCGTAAGACTCGAGACATCACCTGAAGACCTTGCAGGTATGGTAGCAGCAGAAGGTATCCTCACAGCAAGAGGCGGTATGACATCACATGCGGCAGTAGTTGCAAGAGGTATGGGTAAGTGCTGTGTATCAGGCTGCTCAGAGATCAAGGTGGATGAAGACAACAAGAAACTCATCATCGGCGGAGAGACTTTCGTTGAGGGAGATTACATCTCACTGAACGGATCTGCAGGTGACGTACTCAAAGGCCAGGTAAAGACTGTTCCGCCTGAACTGTCAGGAGACTTTGGAAAGATCATGTCATGGGCTGATGATATCAGAACCCTGAAGGTAAGAACAAATGCCGACAATCCTAGAGATGCAAAGCAGGCAGTTGACTTCGGTGCTGAAGGTATCGGACTCTGCAGAACTGAGCACATGTTCTTTGAAGAAGAGAGGATCCCGGCTATCAGAAGAATGATCATGGCTGATACTGAAGAAGAGAGAAGAGAAGCTCTGAAGTTCCTCCTGCCATATCAGCAGGGAGACTTCGAGGGAATATATGAAACTATGGGTGACAGACCGGTAACTATCAGATTGCTGGATCCGCCTCTCCACGAGTTCATCCCGCACACAGACGAAGAGCTTCATGAACTGTCGGCACAGATCAACGTTCCATACGAAAAACTGGCCAAGAAGGCAGAAGAACTCCACGAGTTCAACCCTATGCTCGGACACAGAGGCTGCAGACTTGCCGTTACATATCCTGAGATCGCAGAGATGCAGGCTGAAGCTATCATCAGAGCAGCTATCAAGGTAAGAGCTGAAAAGGGATACGATATCATTCCTGAGATCATGATCCCGCTCGTAGGCATGAAGGCTGAGCTGGCTGATGTAAAGGCTACAGTAGTCAAGACTGTCGACAAGGTAATGGAAGAAGAAGGTGTTAAGTTCGATTACATGGTAGGTACCATGATCGAGATCCCTAGAGCAGCTCTGACTGCAGATGAGATCGCTGAAGAAGCTGAATTCTTCTCATTCGGTACTAATGACCTGACTCAGATGACATTCGGATTCTCAAGAGACGATACAGGCAAGATCATCAAGGAATACAGAGACAAGGGCATCTTCGAGGATGATCCGTTCCAGAGCATCGACCAGACAGGCGTAGGCAAACTCGTGAAGATGGCTGTAGAGCTCGGTAAGCAGACAAGACCGAACATCAAGCTCGGCATCTGTGGAGAACACGGCGGAGATCCTAAGTCGATCGCATTCTGCAATGCAGTAGGGCTCCAGTACGTATCATGCTCACCGTTCAGAGTTCCTATCGCAAGACTGGCAGCAGCACAGGCAGCTATCAATCAGAAGTAGCTTGTAGCCACGCCACTAAAAGATCCGAGCTGTTTTTTGGGAACTTTCGAAATTTCGAAAGAATTTATGAGACAGAGTATGAAGATTTATCATCCGGAAAACTCGTTTCATTACCCAGAAAAGCTTGAAATAAAGCTATTCCTAGTATAGGGTGTCTGCTTAGACACCCTCAAACTGTAGACAAAGCCTCTTGGATTATCATAATCTGAGAGGCTTTTCGTCTATGTGATCGGGTTAAAATTCCAAATATGGCTTGAAAAACGAGAACATCGGCAAGAAGTCAGCATATTTTTCTTTCTCCTTGGCAGTAGTTTAGCCAGTTTTTTCATGTTCAGGCATGCAAAGGTAAGCCCAACCTTCATGGCCATTTTAGCCTTACCACGTTGCTGGGTATATCTCATGCAATGATTTTCTTTTGCTACACCGAAGATTCTCTCTATGGTCTCCTTACGTTTGTTGTAGACTTCTTTCATTCCAGTGCTATGCCTGATATCTTCACATGTATCAATGTAATCCTGCCACAGGTGCCTTGTAACTACCTTTTGGTGGTTTTTGCTTTGTGTACACTGAGATATGTAGGGGCATCTTTCACATACATCAGGATTACTCTTGTATTCCCGATAGCCCTCTCTGTTTGTTGTAGCATATTTCAGGATCTGATTGTTCGGGCAAATGCAGCAGTCGAAATATTCGTCATATACATACTCGTATTTCTTAAAGAACCCCTCTTTCGTCATCGGTCTCGTGTACGGGAACACAGGTATTACTACGTCATCTATTAACAGCTTTGCTATGGCTGGTGTTTTGTAACCTGCATCAGCTACTATTATGCCGGGATCATACCGCTTAAGCTTCTTGTATATTGAAGGAAAGGTCATGTAATCATGTTCATTGCCAGGGTGTATTGTATAACCAAGGATCCATCCATGTCTGTCGCATGCAGCTTCAACGGCATATGCAAAGACTTCTTTGTGTTCTCCCTTATGGAACCATCCGCTTTCAGGATCTGTGGTGCTTTCCTTCTTTTCCTTTAAGTCCCCGTTTTGCCCTGATAGATTACCGGGATCATCATCGCTGTTATCATCTTCTTTATCCTTAAGAGGTTTCTTACCATGAGCTTCGCGATCCGCATTGATTTCGCTCTTGAGTTGTTCATCGTAAAATCTTGCAGTTTTCCTGGCAACAAGAATCTTTTTTGATTTCTTTCTGTTAGCAGCCGCCTTTACATGAGTCGCATCAACGAAAATGGTTGAAGGAGCTACAAGATCATATTTCATGCACTGCATTAGAATGTTTGCGAAAATCTGCTCGAATAAATCTGTGTCTTCGAATCTCCTTTTGTAGTTCTTTCCAAAAGTGCTGAAATGAGGAACCGGATCAAAGAAATCCAATCCCAGGAACCATTTGTAAGCTACATTGACTTCAATGTCCTTTATTGTCTGGCGCATACTTTTAATACCAAACATGTACTGTATGATCGGGATCTTGATCAGCATAACCGGATCGATACTTGGTCTGCCGTTATCGGAAGAATACTTGTCTTCGACTAAATCGTATATGAATGAGAAATCCACTGAACGGTCTATTTTGCGAAGGATGTGGTCTTCTGGCACCAGTTGATCTAGAGAAACAATCTGGACCTGACCCTTATTGCTTACATTTTTAGTAATCATATCGAACCTCTTTTCTTAGATCATGATACCATAAAGCCATTGGAAATTCAACATTTCAGAGGATTGTATGTACTCAAAACACACTGATTTGACACTGTGAAAACACCAAAAACAAAACAAAGTCCACACTTTTACATGTGGGCTTTGTCTACAGTTTGGCCTGTCCCTATATTGGGACAGGTTTTCTGTTACCATTAGAATCATAAAAGGGGGAGTGCACGATTTTCGCGGCTGTCAGAAATTTTTGATATTTTGTAGATTAATATTGTGCATATTCCGCTCCAACGGTGAATTGATTCCGCTTGAATCGGTAAACCCGTTTCCGGACGTTCGGTGAACACTTCCGTTCCAAACGGTAAAGTTTTATAGTTCCTTTCGTAGTTAAAAAATTTACGAAAGGAGTATTGATTATGCATGACTACAGCACAATTGTTGGAGTAATCGAGATGCGGGATAAAAACATTCCGCTCACCTCAATCCGCCTATAAATGCTAATCTAAAAGTGAGCCACTTTTAGTAAAAATGCTCGCTTGAAAGTGAGCCACTTCCATATTACTCTGAACTTAATCTTAGGGTCTGAGGTGTACCCCAAAAAGTAGAGTCTGAAAAAAGATGATATAATAGAGACAATACGGAGGTACACTATGGCACGATCAAAGTATTCAAGA
>NZ_JAOQJP010000029.1:0-229 GCF_025567305.1 Brotomerdimonas butyrica | reverse complement strand
GAAGCGCCGCGACAAATACGGGTTACGGAAGCGCCGCGACAAATACGGGCGACAGAAGCGCCGCGACAAATACGGGCGACGGAAGCGCCGCGACGCCGCGACAAATACGGGTTACGGAAGCGCCGCGACAAATACGGGCGACTTTTTTTTTTTTTTTTTTTTTTTTTTTAGAAGCGCCGCGACAAATACGGGTTACGGAAGCGCCGCGACAAATACGGGCGACAGAAGC
>NZ_JAOQJP010000028.1:0-1233 GCF_025567305.1 Brotomerdimonas butyrica | reverse complement strand
TTTTCGTCTCCAGCCTCGGGAGCTCTGCTCCCTGCGACAGCTTGTCTATATTACCAAACTTACCCCTCCCTGTCAACCGCTTTTTTGTTTTTTCTCCTTCTTTTTTTCTTCCTCTCCCTTTTCCTCTTTTATACTCCCCCCTGCTTACCTCATATACCCCCTGCATACCCTTACCTGCTGACCTTTACATAAATATCTCACAGAGCTGCCGCTATTTCTGAAACAGCGATCAGTGTCGCTTCTCCGCTTATCCTGATCCTGCCCCTGATTTTGCATTTCGCAATGCAGATATCCAGATCATGATTGTCAGGCGTTCTGTCATAGCACAGGCTCAGAGCACTTTTCAGCAGGTTAAGCATTTTATCCACGTTACCCTTCTAACATCCGCGAAAATCGCCTCTATAAGCCGTATATGCCGTCCTGTGCACTCAAATTCATACAATGTGGTATGATCATCCTTCTGATACGTATGCCGTCATATTTATATCGGTTGATTTAAATGGATCTATTCTGATATGAAGCATCATCTTACTCCACTAACTTCAAAAAAGTCGACTCTATATACTCAGAAATTCATTCTTTGAAGGTCGTGTGGAAATTCTCTCTTTGATCTTTTTCTGCACAAACGGCTTCCCGTCTGTGCATTATTGCTTTGAAACATTTTATTTCTACATATCATTCAGATGGATTTTTACCAAAATACTTAATTCAAAGAATATTTTCGGGAAATTTCCAGCAAAAATACGCTTTTAGGCAATGCTGTGTAATATTTTTTGTCTCACGCCTCTTCTGCACAAATTTCAGCCCCGTTGTTTAATGATTCTGCGTTTGCTCTGATCCTACACAAAGCTGTAGTCATCTCAGGGATATATCAAGTGTTTTCACAATATTGACATAAAAAAATGCCCCCCGACCGTTTTGATCGGAGAGCAAAATTACTATTTTAACAAGCAATAGCCGTAGAGTGCCACGCGCTAAAGCGCTGCACTCCTGGCAAATGAAGTACCGCCGCTCTGGCTTCGCTCACGCTCGCCACTCACGGGGTCATCTTCACTTATTCTATGATCTCAGTTACAACGCCTGATCCTACTGTTCTTCCGCCTTCTCTGATAGCGAATCTAAGTCCTTCTTCGATAGCGATAGGTGTGATCAGTTCGATCGTCATTGTGATGTTGTCTCCAGGCATGCACATCTCTGTTCCTTCAGGTAACTGCAGA
Source organism: Brotomerdimonas butyrica (assembly GCF_025567305.1). Classification (NCBI taxonomy): domain Bacteria; kingdom Bacillati; phylum Bacillota; class Clostridia; order Eubacteriales; genus Brotomerdimonas; species Brotomerdimonas butyrica. The sequence goes on along the minus strand of NZ_JAOQJP010000028.1, from coordinate 16 downwards.
TCTCCTGTTACGTCTG
>NZ_JAOQJP010000027.1:0-1709 GCF_025567305.1 Brotomerdimonas butyrica | reverse complement strand
GACAGTGTCAAGTTTCTGTAGGTTAAAAGATCGGAGACTGCCTCCCAGTATCCCATACTCTCAATAACCCGTATTTCCATATATCAGTTCAAGATGGCCGCTGATGCTGCACATCCTGTCTTTTTTTATGTTCTTATGGATCCTACACAACGATAAGATGATCCCTTATCGCCAGTTTCTTTATGATCTGTGATGAGATCGATCTCTGTATCTTGTCATAATATTTTCCGTTCGCAGCATGTCTCTTACTGCAGCTTCTCAGTATTTCTCCTACCAGACTTCTTTCCTTTCTGTTCCTCTCTTCTCTTTCAGTCTTCTGATACCTGACCAGCTGCAGCATGCTGCCTCTGTTGCAGTAATACGCTCTGAGCTTTCCCATGCGGTCAGCACCTCTCTTGCTCCATCCAAGCGGCCTGCTGCTCATCCTGCCGGCAAGCACATGGCTAACATGCCCCTCTGTGCTGCTTCCAACAACACCTTCCTTTCTCTCAAGGCGCACTTTTGCCGCTATCCAGTTTCCTTTGATATATCCTGCGCTTTGCCTGATACGTGCTGCATCAGCTCCATCACCATACTCCTTGAGTCTTTCGACGAGTTCATCGAATTCAGCCTTCGTTCCCGTTCGTATCACATCCCTCAGCATGCTTCTGCCATCACTTGCGCTGTCACCCAGATGGCTCGTCATTTTAGTCAGATATTTGTTGATATGATATTCATCCAGCACTTCGATCACCTGATCGAGCTTTCTTCGATGTCCTTTTATCCAGCCCCCTCCATCTGCATTAAGATAGATCTTTTTTATCGATCCCATATCATAGTGGCTTTCTATGTATTCGCTTACTTCATTCCAAAGCTCAGCATTTCTACTCCCCTCATATACTCCGCTGAAGTAACGAGGATTGATCAGCCTGTACCTTTTACTGCCCGGATTTTCGGGTCCGATACCCTCATAGACGTACACGAGCTTCACCTGGACATTGTTGTTCTTTCTTCCATCGCTTCCCCTTGCAATGTCGCCTTTTTGCATCAGGTACTGCAAAGATACATGATCTTCGTCTGCATCTATGTAAAGATACGGCACCTGTTTCTTCTTTTCCGGTATCCCGGCTTTCGGGAACTTGAGACTGTGAAGTCTGTTCATCACAGTTGATCTGCTGACATTCCCAAGTATGCTCACCTCTTCTGCGGCCCTTCGATATGAAGACTGCACAGCTTCCTCTATCATCTGAGCTTCTGCATCTTCTGTCATTCTCGCGCCTTCTTCGATACCCAAAACTCTATCGAGAAGATAAGTGCGCTTTCCGCTCCGTTTGTTTTTGTAGAGTGTTTTACGATATCTGATCTCACCTATCGATGTAAGCATCGGTTTCATGTCTCTTCTTACGATATTCCATTTGTCGATCCTGAGACCGCTGCTTCTGATCATCTCATCCATTTCCTCGAACGCATCCGAGATGTATGCGCAGGCATGTTTTAGGAATTCATCTTTGATTTTCCTGACAAACCCTGCGATATCCTGTGGATCCTCGAAAAATTCAGCGCAGATTTTATCGAGATTGATAGTGCCACTTTCACAAAACTGTTGTATACTTTTATACATAGAGAACCTCCTTGGTTAGTATTTTGTTTTGGGTTATTTAAATTCTAACACAAAAGGAAGTTCTCTTTTCTATTGATCTTTTTTTGACCTACAAATATTTTACACTAGC
>NZ_JAOQJP010000026.1:0-6541 GCF_025567305.1 Brotomerdimonas butyrica | reverse complement strand
GAAACATTCGGATATTTAACTCCTGACGAGTTCTACAGGCAGGGGAAAAACGAGGTTTGATACTCTACTTTTATGGGTGCACCTCAATCATTAACTTCTGCTCCTTTCATCCCGTTGCGTGTGAATTGATATGGCTATTATATCAAACAAACGTATCAAAAGCATATCAAATATAGGCAATATTGTCCTGTTTTTAGGGGGAGTGATGCGGAGATGGGGGTGCTTCGTTATTTTAGGGAAATTTTGACCAATATAAAAGAGGAGAACGAAATCTCCCCTTTAATGATTCATTCTCTAACATTCGGTGGAAACATTGTCTGTTTTTCGGCCGATGATAAACAGTATCACGCCCAGTACAGCGCCGCCCAGACCGCACCATCTGCATATGGATATCATCCCGTAGAAGTTACCCAGCAGTCCTTCGCCGTAAGTCTCCAGATAATATGCAGGACCCCAGGAACCTTCATACCAGGAGATGACAAAGGAGCCTATGAACATCAGCAGTCCGAATATCATGAAGAATATACCCATTCTCCAAACATCTCCCTGAGCCAGCTTTGTCTTGGGATTGATAGGATATTTTTTCGGATCTTTTTTGTAGAGTCCGCCGTAAAGCCGTTTGAATGCAACGTACGCAACCAGACCTGAAACAGTTATAAGGAAACTGAATGTAAAGAATTCAAGACCGTTTACCATTATGCCTATAAACCCTATAAGGAACATTCCGCCTATAACGTAAGCCTTGAGAGCTTTCCCGCCTTTTGCATACCATACTGTTCTTTCTTCAACAGGGTACTTTTTCCTTATTTTCAGGAAGGCAAAAGCCAGACCTACATAAAGTATAAACAGAACAGGCGAAACGATATTTACTATCATGGAAAAGTCAAAGTTTACGAATATAATAGTGACTACTGCCAGAATTATTATAGGCCAGAAAGGCATTTTGCTTTTTTTTGTAAGCTTTGACAGGAAGCCCGGACACAGGTTGTCTTCTGCAAGTATCAGGAAAAGTCTTGAACCGCTGGCGATTATTGAATTTGTCGTTGAGCATGAGGATACCACAGCCATTATCATAAAGGCAATTCCCAGAGCAGGGCCTGTATAATGGATGAGAACCGATGAATAATTGAGGACACCTTCCTCGATTCCCGTCCCCCAGCTTTCATAATTTCCCAGAGAAGCCAGACCGGCGATTGTCGGCAGCAGGAAATTAAGGGTTATTATTATGATGGAAACCTTCATGCCTTTAGGGACAATTTCCGGATTAGCGATTTCACCGCCCAGATTTGATATCTGTATGTAGCCGCAGTAAAGCCATATCCCTATGGCAAGACCGGTTCCCAGGCTGCTGACGATATCGGAGCTTTCAGGAATGAACGGCTCTATCGGATTGTAGTTCCAGTTGGCAAAACCAACGATGGTTACCAGGGCAAACATTACTATTATGATTATAGAGAAAATGGTGCTTAGTATGCTGACCTCTTTAAGGCCTATAAGGTTTACAATGGTCAGAACGACTACGATGGCAACCTTTATTATTGTAGCTGCCAGAGGTGTGAGTGCTATTACCTTTCCTATATATCCTACTGCAATAACCACGTATGCAGCCTGTCCCAGATAAATTGCAAGCATCAGCCACCAGTTCATGCAGAAACCCCACATTTCCCCGTATGCCATTTTCATCCATACATAAGGACCGGCGTCAACAGGAGCCAACGCTCCCAGTTCTGCTGTGTAGATTCCCATAGGTGCCGCCCACAGAATAGGGATTATAATCAGCAGTGCTATGGTCAGTCCCGGACCTACGCTTGGTATCATGTCTTCGACGCCGAAGGCTCCGGCAGCACACATGCAAAATATGAGAAATACTATTCCTGCCAGGGAAAATCTGGTTTTGTGCATTGTGGCGGAACCGTTTTCGGCGGTATGAGTATCAGGTTTGTTGCTCATTTTGCTCCTCCTTTTAAATATATAATTTCTTTCTTTTTCCGGAAAATGCACCACATTTGGGTATGTTTAGATTACAAGATGTTTTCAGAAAATTATATAATCTTCTTGCTGTTCGAATTGCCGATTTTTATGAATAGCATCTATTAGGGTCATATTATATTGCTGTTTTATTACAAATCTAAGGAACGACCGCAACAAAGACAGGTACAGCCTGCCGGACTACTTTATTCCCGGGAGAATACTTATGAAACAGAGACTCTGGCTTTGCAGATGAGTAAGGATATTGAGACTGCTTTCGGTAAGGAAGGCAGTCTCCTGAGAAAAAAGCCTCTGATCAAGGATACGTTCAAGGGTTTCGCAAATAGGAGCATCGCAATTGGCACATTGATGTATACGCCGGATTTCCGCAAGATAGCCCGGGTAGTCGGTCAGATTTATCTTGCTTATGGTTACCAGACTTCCCGCAGGAATAGTATCTGATTTTACGATAAGTTCTTTACTGTGGGTCAGATTAAGATTCCAGCAGAGAATATGGTGAAAGCTTCCGGCTTTTAAGAGGACATAATAAGTATCAATATATATGGCGTCGTAATCCTGTGCAAAAAAACGCAGAAGATAGTATAGCGGAGTTTTTATGAATTCGGCAGAATGGATGGACTCATCTTCCTTCGGAAGCCCCATGTTAAAGCGGCATCTGTGTCTGGTGACGATATTGTCCAGTATGTTTTTGATACTGCCGTACATGTCGGTACTGCCGGTGCTATCTTTCTTCTGGCTATGACTGTCTATGATTATTTTTACAGAAGAAAAATATTTCTGTACGAAGTCCGGAGTCAGAAGCTCGTTTTGTGAGAAAAAAACGTCAGAAACATCAAGCAGATCCGGGTTGTGACAGGCAAGCTCCGGATAAATATGAAGAGATGTATCAAAATTTATTTGGTCTATACGAATTGTCTGGCTTACAGGTTCTGTGGGAAAATCAACAGAGGCTGTTTTCAAAATGTCAAGATTTCCCCGTATAATTGCGGCAAAGTCAGAGATTTCAAACATTTTAACAGCAGGCTCCATTTTTGAAATGGTTTTGCCGATATATTTTTTTCTGTACTCCTGCGGAGGCATGCCGAACCAGAAGGCAAAGTGCTTATTATAGTATGAAGAATTGGAAAAGCCTGAGCTGAGTGCAATGTGAGATATGGAAAGATCAGACGTCAGAAGGTCGTATTCCGAGGTTTCCACACGAACCATGTTTATAAAATCTCTGTAGTTTATGCCTATTGTCTGTGAGAATAAATGGGACAGATAGTAAGGATTAAGATTTTGCCTGGAGGCTATCTCTTCAAGGGTGGAAGGCTCCACATAGTTTTTGTAAATATCGTCTATTATTTCACCCAACCGCTCGGTTTGCCTCATATCCTGAAGCCGTTTGTAAACGAAGGCTTTGTTTTCCTTATCCACTGTAAAACCCCGGAATTCACGGTAAATGATTCCGAATATGGTTTTCAGTGTTTTCTTTACACGGCTGTGAAAACCGTCGGTGCGCTTTAAAAATTCATCAAGCAGCACAAAAATACAGTATTTAAGCTGAAGCTGCTGATTGTTATAAAGCAGCAGGGTTTTGTCTGTAGGCATGGTGATGACAGCAGTACGTATGTTGGGAAATATTTTTTCCAGATACTCGATGTTGACGCTTAAGATAAGAACCATATTACTGCTGTCTTCGGAGCGGAGAGAATGTATGTCCTCGCTGTGGATATAACGAAAATCATTCTTTTTAAGGCGATATGTTTTAAACGTCAGATTAAGATCCACCGTGCCTTCCAGCACATATATAAGCTGGATATCAGGATGCATATGTATTGGGTAATTTGATATGGAGGCAATTTCGATTTTAGCCGGCAGATCTTTTTCGTAAGTTATTTTTTTCAGCATAATGTACCTTAACCTTTATAGAAATTAGTTGCTATTTGTCAATACATTATATGAAAATGGAGCAAAAAAGACAAATGCTTTTTCTGAAAATTAAAAGATTTACGTATAAAATTAATTGCAGTATATTATTATTACAAAAAATAAAACGAAATTTAGTGCCTCGGGCATTTGGATGCCGGCAGAATAGGGGGATAGTATGAATTTAGTATTGAAGAGTACATGTATTTTTGACAGTGTGGGCGATGAACCGTTTGCAGGGTACATAGAAGTTGAAGACGGCAAAATCAAATCTGTGACAAAGGGCGAAACAGATAAGTTTAACGATTCGTCTGCGTACAATGTTAAGGACTGTGGTGACAGAACCATAACGGCAGGCCTGATAGACGGGCATATACATCTTTTCCTCGGGTCCTTGTACAACGCCACTGTGGATATTTTCTATACAGAAACGGAAGATGCTGCGGCAAAGAAGCTGTACGAATTTTATAAAGACCGTGACGATGAGTGGATTCTGGGCTTTAGATGGTCAAACTACAGATGGCCTGATGCAAAGCTTCCGACCAAAGAGACTCTTGACAAATATTTTCCTGACCGGCCTGTTATCGCATTCAATGACGAGCTTCACGCAGTATGGGTAAACAGTAAGACACTGGAAATCTGCGGTATAAACAAGGATACACCTGATCCTGCGGGCGGCACTATAGAAAGAGATGAAAACGGCGAACCGACAGGGTATCTGCTGGAGCAGCCTGCTATGGAAATGGTTACAAAAGCGGCTCTCGACGTATCACCTGAAAAGGAAGAGGAGCTGATAGAGGGGTTCATAAAAATGGCGCATACCAAGGGCGTCACATCGGTTGGAGCAGTGCATGTCCTGAAGATAATGAAGAATGAGGCCTGCAGACGACTTGAGGAAAAGGATAAGCTCAAGGTGAGAGTTTTCTTTGCGCCTCATATGGAAATAGATATGGACGAAGCTCTCCGGCTTAAGAAGGAGTATACTTCAGATAAGCTGAAGTTCCTGGGATTAAAGGGTTTCATGGACGGAACTCCTCTGGGTTATACGGGATACATGGTTGAGCCTTATACAGATCGTCCGGGATTCCGCTCAGAGCCTCTTGTGGATAAAGAGTGGCTGGAGGCAAAGAGCAAGGAGTGCTACAAAAATGATATTGCAATGAGACTTCATGCCTGCGGAGACGGAGCGGTAAGAATGGCTCTGGACGCCTTTGAAGCAGCCAGAAAGGAACTGGGCGAAAAGGATATCAGAAACACCATCGAGCATATAGAAGTTATTCATGAGGATGACATTGGCAGATTTGCGCAAACCAACACCATAGCCAGCATACAGCCATGTCATATGCTGATGGAATCACTGGAAAAGCATCCTGTTTTCGACATGCTGGACGAAAAAAGAGTACGCCTGTCATGGATGGGCAAAACCCTTGAGAAAAACGGAGCTAAAATGGCTTTCGGAACAGATTTCCCTATCGTTGACCTTGATCCGGTAGATTCTGTATACAGAGCCGTAAAGAGACGTATGGAAGACAATCTTCCTGAGGGAGGATGGAATCCGCAGGAAAGATTCACAGTTGCAGAGGCGCTTAAAAACTCCACTGCAGGACCTGCATACATGATGCACATGGAAGATAAGCTGGGAACCATTGAAGAAGGAAAGCTTGCCGATATAAACGTATTCAGCCGCAATATATTTGAGGATATTGACGATATGCTTTCCACGAAGACAGTGATGACCGTGTTTGACGGAGAAGTTGTGTACGATAAAATGTAAAATCAAAACGAAGCCAGTGCCCCTGAATTTATGAAGATTCCTAACAACACAGAAAAATTTTGTGCTGTTAGGGATTTTTTCAATAAATGCCTTTGCAGGGATCCCGGCGCCTCAACAATAAATTATATGAATTTTGTTGATTTTGTGATATAGTCTCGAGTTTGACAGTTACAGAACATAAAAACTTCGCAAACCGTTGAAATTAATGGGATGCGAAGTTTTGTTGTTGAAGCGAAAATGTGGTATTTTTTATGCTTTCCCTATGTTGCTTAATATTTTTTTCATAGTTTTGGAAGAAATGAATTCCATGTCCGTTCTAAAGTCGAATGCCTCATGCAAAGCATCGGTAACAGGTGTTCTTGTATATGCACTTAAGTATCCAAGGTTTCTGAGATGATATACATTCATAGTTCTAAGTGTTTTGAGAAGCTCCTCATCTGTGAACTTACCATCTGTTTTTTTAGCCATGATTCTTAGTGTGAGTAGAGAAAGAAAACAAGTGAGAAAATGTGCAGTTATCCTGTCATCGTTTCTTAAATATACCGGTCTGGCCTTAAATTCATTTTTCATTGTCCTAAAAGCAGCCTCGACCTGCCATCGCATTTTGTTTATGTGGATAATATCGCTGATGTTTTTATCGAGGGTAGTACAAACAGCGTATAGTTCATCAAAACGTGACTCGTTGGATATTTTATCGGCATCAAGAAGAAGAGCCTTTTTTTCTGCAACTTCACCATTTGCTGAAAAGCTGAGTTCTGTAATGAAACGTTTAAGTGAAGACTGGTTTTCGTTGATGCGACTCATGTAAAGGCGGCTGCTAACAGAAAGAAATCAAAAAAGATTCTTGTTGCCAGGAAAACTGCAAGATTT
>NZ_JAOQJP010000025.1:0-9006 GCF_025567305.1 Brotomerdimonas butyrica | reverse complement strand
CGGCGGCTGCACGCCGCCGGACACCTCTGCGGCGGCCGGACTGCCGGTGCCGGACGCATCTGAGACATCAGACGCCTCGCAGACATCTGATCCGCCTGACGTGCTCATGAGTGCCTGCCGGCAGGGGTCTGCAGCATTTTCCATAAAAGAAAGTGCGGCCAGGTGGTTGGAAAGGTCGTGGCGCAGCGACCTGATGCCGCTGTGGAGGCTGGACGCGTTGGTGTAGTAGTCGAGCAGCATCCTGTTTTCGAGTGACTGTATGTACTGCAGGCGGCGGCTTTGGAATGCGGTGAAGACCAGCAGAATGATGACGATCACGGTGGACAGGATCAGTGCGCAGTTGCAGTCGAATGTGGCTGTTTTGAAATAGCTCAGGGTCACCGGGTTGTCGATGTAATACTTGTTTGTTTTGAGCAGCAGGATCTGTTTGGTGACGAATCCTACGAATGATGCGAGGAAAATGAACAGACAGACATTGTCAGGGATCCGACGCAGAAGGTCGTTGACTTTTTTGCCGAACAGGTAGTAAAATGCGGGCACCTGAAGGAGGCCGATGAACATGCAGATGACGCTGATCACGCAGCCGGCGGGGTAGTCGGTGTATATTTCGGTGCCGGGCGGCAGGAATCTCCGCTGCAGCAGCTCGGCGACGATGAACATCGGCATTATCGGAACGGTCGAAAGTAAGTCGTAGTAGATCTCGGCGAGGAGGTAGTTGCGCGGGAGATATCCGTTGCCGAAGACGCCGACTATAGTGAACAGTATGAATGTGTTTACAGCATGGATCATCATATGTGCAGCCTGCAGCATCGAGGATGTCTGATACAATGGCAGGATCTCGATCGTGTAATTGGCGGAGTCGAAGATCATCGTGTAGATCACGATCAGCCAGAAACAGAATTTCCGGTGTTCTTTGACACCTACGCATTTGAATACGAAGAAAAGCTGTATGCATGTGAATATCATTGCGCGGAGTATTACGCTTGAAGCCTGCCATATGAGCATGTGTCTGGTCCTTTCGTTTGCCGGTTTGGTTTCGGTTACGGTTTTGGTTTTGGTTTTGTGTTTTGGTTTCGGGTTTGTGTTTGCGGGGGGGTATTCCGGTCTTGCTTTGCCGTATCCTGCCCGGGCGGCGGCCGATGCCGCCCGGCGCTGACTTAGCGTATCGCCGGCCTGCTGTGCTGCCGGATCGGTGGCCAAGGTGGTTCAGGTGGCCAAGGTGGTCCGGGGCGAGGCGTCGGGATCGATCCTCTGCAAAGCATATGACGGCAGCACCCTGTTCATAATATATAAATTATAACATCTCGACAGGATATGCGGAACTACAGAAAAGCTGAAATCGCGTAACTGATCAGTGATGATGGGTGGCCGAGTGCGTGCTCAGAACCGGGCAGCTATACGGCAGCTCGTTTTACGGAGCATTGGCAGGATTGTATGGCCGGCACACAAGCACAGGACTGCAGTTTGTGTAGAAATCAGGTGTTTTGATAATATCTGCACAATGGAGTCTCTGTCTGTATCGATATTCGTGAAGAGGAAAAATTAATACACAAGGAATCCCGGATTTTTACCAAAAACAAGCCGATTTCATCTGATTTGGGGGTGTTTTTATCATTTTGGCGATTTTCCTTGTGTAGATGTTTCCTGCCTTCACATCATCATGCACAACTCAAACACTGATTGTGCAGGATTTTTCTCAACGTCGAAAAAATACACAGGAAATCACGCGATTAAAAATGGTAAAAACTTTTACAGAGAAGCTCTTTATAAAAAGAAGGCGGATTCCCGGTATTCGGGGTCAAGCCGGGCTTTCAGGCGCCCTGTCGTATCGATACGACAAGTGCATATCCGTCCCTGTCTTTTCTCCAGACGGCGTCTCCGCCGTGACTCTGTGCGATGAGTTTTATCAGGCGGAACATCGTGCCATGTCTGAGAAGCGGCAGGCGGAGCGGTTTCGGGCGATGGCTGGTGGCGGCGTCTGCAGAGGCGGCAGGGTAAACTGCGAGGTTCGAAGTATCTTTCGGTCCGGCGTCGATTCTGAGTGATATTTCTGTGCTGCCGTCGCCTGTCTCTGTCGTTATGCAAAGCGCACTCGCGGGGATCTGGTGTTTCTGCATCACGGTCGTTACATAATGATGGATCTCGTATTTTTCGCGGTTGGAAAGTGTGTCCGTGTCGATCCGGCTCCAGGCTGTCTGCGCAGCTATCTGGCGGTCGATCTCGCTGCATGCGTCGAGCAGGCTCCGGCGGTAGGCGTCACGGGAGTCGTTTGAGTCGCCCGGTATGACCGGTGTACTGTAACCGCAGAATGCATCGCCTGGAACACCGGTCGCGAAGCGACCTGGATCGTCCGGGGCGCAGAGCGCGCCGGCACCGCATAACGCACGGCGCGAAGCTTCAGCGTAGCGCCTTGGATCGACCGGCGGCGTGCAGCCGCCGGTCTCCTCTGACTCACCAGCCACACCTGACGTGCTCATGAGAGTCTGCCGGTCCAGACCTGCGGCATTTTCCCCCATACTCATAAAAGAAAGCGCGGCGAGATGGTTGGACAGATCGTGGCGCATGCTGCGGATGCTGCTGTGGAGCGAGGAGACATTGTTGTAGTAGTCGAGCAGCATGGCGTTTTCGAGGTCGATTATGCGGGTCATCTGCTGGCGGAGAACTGTTGCGGTCAGCATCAGCACTATTATGAAAATGAGCAGCATCATCAGAATGAGTGCGATATTCGAGGTGGCGATGCCGTTGTCGCCCCGGCTGGTCGCATATGTGACATGCACGTACAGGTCGGTTTTGAGCAGGATCACGCTTTTAATGACGCTGATCACGAATGAGGTCAGGAGGAACAGCAGACATGCGATGTCGGGGATCCTGCGCAGAGCGGGGATCAGATATCTGTTGAAAAGCCTGCAGACCAGTATGACAGTCAGGAGCAGGACAGCCCATGCGATAGTATTCGCAGCGGTTTTCGGCAGTGGTGAGGCGTAGCCGCCGGGTATGCTCGGATCGTTAAGCAGACCGTAGTGTCTCAGGAGGAGATCGTGTATGATGTGGTGAGGCATGAACGGTATTGTCGTCAGCAGGTCGCAGTACAGGAAGATCACGATAAAATTGCGCGGTAAATACCCTTCGGCACATGTGGCGATCACGGCCAGTATTATAAATGTTTTGAACATGTACACCATATAATCGGCCAGCTGCAGCGATAATGAGCTGTTATAAGATGGCAGCATCATCAGGGCTGTGCAGATGCTGTCGAAAACCAGTGAAGTCACTGCGATCAGTATGAATGCGGTTTTTCTGTGGTTTGTGATGCCTATGCATCTGAAAGATATGTACAGGAAAACGCATGCGCTGATGATCATGGTCATGATGTTGAGTGCGATCGTGGGTGCTGTTAGGTGCATGGCGTTTATGCAGGACATGTGCGAGTCTCCTTTTCTGTGCGAAGTACGGGTTTGTGTGTGCGAGGTGCGGGTCTTCTGCAGAGCGCGGGTCTACCCCAGATATCTGAGGAATGCTTCTTTTGCTTCGTTATAATATGTTTTGCTGACCGGGATCTCGATCTCGGATACAGAATCTGCTCCTGCCTCGATGCGGTCTGCAGCGGTGAAGTCGGGAGAGATGATGAATTTCCGGCCTCGCATCTCAGAAACATATCTGAAGTTCACGACAAAGCTGGTGTGGCACTGGAAGAAAAAGCTGTTCAGCTTATCCGAGAAATCCGAGAATTTGCCGTAAGCCCTGTAGCTCTCGCCGTCAGAAGTGTGAAAAAGGATCAGGCGGCGGTTTTTTTCAAGATACATGATCCCTGACTGAGGGATACGCGTGACCCCCTGTTTGCTGATTATGGAAATAAATTCGCTGCGTGTCGCTGCCAGGTGGCTGCGGGCAGTTTCGAGCGCAGTCAGCAGACGTGCCGAGTCCACCGGCTTTCTGAGAAAAAACACGTGCTCCACATCGTATACCTGGAGATAGTAGTCATCGTAGCCCGAAACGAATACTATCTGCATGTCAGGGCAGCTTCGCAGCAGTCTGCCGGACAGCTCGATGCCGGACTCGCTTCCGAGCTCGATGTCCATGAAAACAAGGTCGTAGCGGGTCGTTTCCGCTGCAAAGGCAAACTTGTCCGGATCGGTGAAGATATCGATCCCGTCTATGCCGGCTGAGGGAAGATGAAGTATTTTCTGCTGTAAATCTCTAGCAGTGTTGGCATCGTCATCGCAGATGGCGATATGCATGGTTTTCAGACCTCCAGTCATATATATCGTTAAATTTGCTTAAAAGTTTATTTATCAGAAAATATTATGGCACAGCTCAGGGAAAAAGGCTATAGGGGGAATGTAAAAAGTCAGGCGGCTGTTAAGCCGGGGAATTTTGTCTGCGGTGTTTGCGGATTCATATCCGGGCGATGAGGGGCGTATCAGTATATGCAAAGAACGTAAACTGCTGCTTCACGTTTCGCCTGTAATTTATTCGAAAACCATATTGACCTGTCCCTCGCGCCACAGTTTATAATGATGTAAAAACAAATTTTTCGAAAATTCACGAAACGGCGCAGCGCATGCTAAGAGCACAAGATCAGTACAAGCGGTGCAGATGAAAAGGCAGAGGCACAGTATATAGTATATGCGCCGCAGAAGCACGTCAGTGTGCAAACCGTGTGGAACACAGAAAACGTGATCAAAATGTAATCTAAAAAGTTCAAGGGAGGTTCAAATGAAAGCAGACAGGATCTTTGTAAACGGATATATCTATACCGTAAATAACAGGAGCGAGTGGGTCGAAGCAGTCGCGATAAAAGGCGACAAGATAATATACGCAGGCGACGAGGCGGGTGCGCGCGCTTTATGCGATGAAAACACCGATGTCACTGACCTGGCAGGAAAGATGATGCTGCCGGGCTTCATAGACGGCCACTGCCATCCGGTGCTGGCGGCGCATTATCTATGCGGAGTGTATCTGCAGATCGAATGGGGCGTCGAGGAATGTCTGGCCGAGATCAGAAAATATGTAGAGGCGAATCCGGACAACGAGACTTATTTCGGCATCGGTTACGCTGAGTGGATATTTGACGAGAACGGCCCGAAGAAGGAACTGCTGGACGCTATCTGCGCAGACAAGCCGATGATGATCCTCGGCAGCAGCGCTCACGAGGCATGGGTCAACTCAAAAGCGCTCGAGCTGGCAGGCATAACGAAAGACACACCGGATCCGATACCGGGATTCCATTATTTCCACAGAGACGCTGAAGGCGAACCGACAGGACACCTGCTGGAAATGGGCACGCAAAACATGATAATGGAAAAGATAAATTTCTTCGATCGCGATACGATAGAGCATGTTATGCAGGAAGCGTCGGATGGATACGCTGCGATGGGCGTGACTTCCACATGCGATATGGGGATGCAGGAATTCGGTCTGAAAGTGTACTATGAAACACTCCCTGAAATGATAGACAGCGGCATCTACAAACAGAGATTCTTCGGCTGCGGACAGATGGTGGCTGAAAAAGGCGATGAAGACGTCGTTCTGCCACGCCTGATAGAATACAGCCGGAAATATGACTCGGATAAATACAATATACATTTCTTAAAGATAATAAACGATGGGACTCTTGAGACGAGATCAGCAGCGCTCGGCGAGCCGTACGATGAAGACGGATCGATGGTACAGCCGCTCTTTACACGGGAAAAGATCGCAGAAGTCGGCCTGAAAGCTGCAGCGGCAGGTCTCGACATCAACGTTCACGGCATCGGCGACGAAGCGATAAGCGGCACGCTTGCGATGGCGAAAGCGATACGTGAAGCAGGCTATAACGACTGCCGTATCACGAATTCTCACTGTGATTATGTAAAGGATGAGGAGCTCGGGCTGTTCGGCAAATACGATGTGCTCGCAAACACCACATGCGTGTGGCATTACGGCAATCCCGACATGGAGGCGGTGATCGGAGACAGACAGAACCGCACTTTCAGGATCAGGACGATGATAGACGGCGGCTGCCGTATGGGACAGGGATCGGACTTCCCGGTAGACGAATTCGGCAGAGAACCGCTCAAAGGCATCGAGATGGGCTGCACCAGACAGCTGTTCGATCATCCGGAGCTGCCTGTGCTGAAACCGTACGAAGAAAAGCTTTCTGTCGATGACGGCATACGAAGCTACACGATAAACAACGCATATCAGATGCACATGGACGACAGGCTCGGATCGATCGAGGCCGGCAAGTACGCCGATCTGGTAATACTTGAGAAAAATCTGTTTGACGTTCCGCTCAATGAGATACATAATATAAAGGTATGCGAAACGATAATGGACGGAAAAACGACGTACAGCAATTACTAGAGCCGGCGGCAGCCGCGCCGGTTTGCACACGCACATACACATGCAGCGGCGGCATAGGCAGAAGCAATGCCTGTTTGCATGCGGAGCCCAGTCGGCAAGGTACGGGCGAGAGCTCGTGTAAATGCGTACGGTCGTGAAAAGGAAGGCAGATATGAACGCGGAACTGGAAAAGATACTCGAAGGATACAGAGATGAGATGGTGGAAAAGCTGCAGGAATTCATCAGGATAGAGTCTGTAGCTGTAAGCAAAGGTGCGGAGTGCACGCAGGAAACGCCTTTCGGGAAAGGCTCGGCAGCGGCTCTGGATTTCATGATTGAGCTCGGCAGGGAAAAGGGCTTTGCGACCAGAAATTATGACAACATGGTCTGTGAGCTGGATTTCGGTGAGCGAAAGGATGAGGCTGTGGGCACGATAGGACATGCGGACGTCGTGCCGGCA
Organism: Brotomerdimonas butyrica; assembly: GCF_025567305.1. NCBI lineage: Bacteria > Bacillati > Bacillota > Clostridia > Eubacteriales > Brotomerdimonas > Brotomerdimonas butyrica. Next base: position 2,222 of record NZ_JAOQJP010000025.1, on the reverse strand, counting down.
GCAGGAGTCTGGGAGTATCCGCCTTTTGGAGGAGAGATCCACGGCGGCAGGATATACGGACGCGGAGCCATGGACGACAAGGGGCCGACGCTTGCAGCGTTTTACGCGGTCCTTGCGATAAAGGAAAGCGGGCTGCCTCTTTCAAAAAACATCACGCAGATCATCGGAGGTCATGAAGAGGGGGGATACTTTCCGTGCCTGAGGCATTATATAGAAAACGCGGAGCGTATACCGGCGCACGGCATCGTGCCGGATTCGTATTTCCCGATATGCTTTTCGGAGAAGCATTTTGCCGGACTGCAGTTCACTGCGGGTGAAAGGCGGCAGGCAGTTCCGGTATCGGAAAGCGCAGACGTTCGGGGAGCTGAGGGTGCTGAGAGCGCCGCAGGGAATGCAAATGCTGCGGATCTCGTGAATGCAGGCGGTGATTCGGGCGCCGCAGGCATCGCCGGGGCTTCAGGAACTGCAGGGATTTCAGGCAGAGCAAGGCGAAAGCTTATCCTCAAAAGCATCACCGGCGGCGACGCACTCAACATAGTACCGCCGTGGGCAGAAGCTGTGTTCTGCGACGAGGACGGAAACGTGGTGAGAACGATCAGAGAAAGCGGCGTGGCGGCACATGCATCGATGCCGGAGCAGGGTGAAAATGCTATCGCGAAGCTGCTCCGGAAACTGGCTCAGATGGAGTTCGAGCCGGCAGATATCTGTGAAGCGGTAAAAGAGCTGCCGAAACTGATGTGCCGTGACACCAACGGCCGCGGCATAGGCATCGCAGTGAGCGACGTCACGGGAGAGACGACGAACAACGTTGCACTGATAAAATACAGCGACGGCAGGCTCTCCATAATATCGAACGTCAGACTGCCGCTTTCGCTCAGCCGCAGAGAGATGGAAAATCGCATCGCGCGTGTTCTCGAGGGCAGTATGTGGAGCTGCAGGACTACCGGTTTTCTGGAAGGATTTTATATAAATCCGGAGGATGAACCGGCGAAAACGCTCATCGATGTCTACCGCGAAGAGTCAGGGGATACGAAGTCGCAGCCATTTGCCAACGGCTGCGGATCGTACGCGCGGCTGCTTCCAGGATTCATCCCGTTCGGCATGGCGCAGCAGAGCGGGTCGCTCCCTTTCCACGTAGAGAACGAATACATAGAGATCGAAGAATTTCTGGAGACTGCGAAGATATACGCGGAAGCACTGTACAGGATGGCAAAGTAAAGCTGCAGCAGCAACCGCTCTTTTTTGGTCGATAAAATGAAAAAATAATGAAAAAATACAGCAGGACGGTCAGTGAAGCTTGACGTCCTGCTGTATTGTGATGAGGCCACCCGAAAGGTGGTCTTTTTGCTCGGAAAAAACAGAAAAAGCGCGATGGAAAATATTGACAAATGACTTGCGGTGATGTAGAATGAGTGCATGGTAAATAATGTAAAAGCAAGCGGCGAGTATCGAAAGTGCAAGGGCTGGTTATACGGGGGAATGTAAATGGGAGTAAAACATACATATAAAGATGGAGTTTTCAGGCGGCTTTTTAATGACAAAGAAAAAATATTGGAGTTATATAATGCGTTAACAGGGGAAAATTATCCGCCTGATACTGACGTGAAGATAGTAACGCTGGATAATGCGGTATTCGGAGATATGAAAGATGATCTGTCTTTTATGATAGAGGACCGGTTCATAATATTGACAGAACATCAGTCTACGATAAATCCTAATATGCCGGTGCGTGAATTGTGCTATATTGCTAAACAGCTGGAAAAGCTGGTATTTTCAAAAGCAATATACAGTAAGCGACTTATAAAACTGCCGACACCGGAATTTTATGTGTTTTATAACGGTGCAGAAGATTTTCCGGTGTGCAGAGAACAGAAGTTATCGGATGCATTTGCTGTGAAATGTGATAAAATATCATTAGAGCTTAAAGTAAAAGTGATAAATGTGAATTATGACAAAGGTGCCGAAATACTTAGCAGATGCAGGTCGCTGAATGAATACAGCAAGTTCATGTATATGATACGTGAGAGGCTTTCTGAAGGTATAGAAGTAAAATCCGCGATAGAAGAAAGCATCCGAATATGTATGAAAGAAGGTATCCTTGACGAATTTCTAAAAAAGAACGGAGGGGACATACAATGTCATTAAGTTAAGCGACATTGGACCGGGCGTTTCTTAAAACAACAAGACAGAGTATATCTCAAAAAGGTATGCTCTGTTGTTTT
>NZ_JAOQJP010000024.1:0-18665 GCF_025567305.1 Brotomerdimonas butyrica | reverse complement strand
GATATATGGAAATACGGGTTATTGAGAGTATGGGATACTGGGAGGCAGTCTCCGATCTTTTAACCTACAGAAACTTGACACTGTCATCAGAACAAAAAAAGTTTGTTAATATCCCTTAAAAGACTTATAATATAAGTTGTAAATCATTTTCAAAACAAACAGGAAGTTAAGGCTATGCACGAATATCCAATCACAGAACAGATCATAAAGATCGCAGGCGATCACTGCAGAAAAGCGCACGGCTCAAAGGTGACCAAGGTCAGTCTCGTGATCGGCGATTACTCCGGTTACGTCGGTGAATCCGTACAGATGTATTTTGACATAATATCACAGGACACCATATGTGAAGGCGCACTCGTCGACATAACACATGTGAAACCGAAGCTCAGATGCGCCAAATGCGGAGAACTTTTCGAAAAGAAGCCGATGACTTTCGACTGTCCTAAATGTGACGGTCAGGGCGAGCCTACTGAGATAGGAAAGGAATTCTATATAGAAAGCATCGAAATAGAATAACGCACAGCATTTCCGGCAGCAGCGCATCGCAGATGCCCTGCCGGTATTCAGATAATCAAACGGAGGTAACAAGTAATGCACGATATCAGAAAAATAAATGTTATGGAAGGCATCCTCGACGAGAATGACCATATTGCAGAACATGTCAACGAACATATGACATCGCACGGAGTGCTCGTTGTCAACGAAATGGGAGCGCCGGGAGTAGGAAAAACGACATCGCTCAAAAACATCGTCAAGCACCTCGACGTCAAGCCTTACGTTATCGAAGGCGATATCGAGTCAGACATAGATACCCAGGATCTCAATTCTCTGGGTATCGAAACGCACCAGGTGAACACTCACGGCGAGTGCCATCTTGACGCACCGCTGATTGAGCATGCCACAGAGCATATATCATTCAGTGAGCCGGGAATACTGTTCATAGAAAACATCGGCAATCTCGTGTGTCCCGCTGAATTCACTATCGGTGAACATGTGATGATGCTGATTTCCACAGTAACAGAGGGCAGTGACAAGCCTTACAAGTACCCTCTCGCATTCGAAAAGGCAGATATCATCCTGCTTAACAAGGTCGATCTGATCCCGTATCTCGATTTTGATGAAGAATACTACATGAAAGGTGTCCGCGCACTGAACAAAGACGTTCCTGTATTCAAGGTTTCAGGAAAAACAGGCGAAGGTTACGAGGAGGTAGCTAAGTGGCTGCAGAACAAAGCGAAAGAATTAAACTCTGGGGAATAGTCCAGGGAGTAGGATTCCGTCCATACGTCGCAAAAACAGCCGCACAGCTCGGCATGAAGGGGCAGGTCCTCAACATCGGAGGCCTGGTAGAGATAACTGTCACCGATACCCCCCTTCGGATCACTGAATTCATAGACACACTGATAAAGAATAAACCGGTTCCCGCTGAAATAGTCCATATAAAGCGGGAATCCGTCTCTTACAGGGAATTCGATTCTTTTACGATCATCAAAAGCGGCGCCGGTGATGACGAAGCCGCCATGCTCCCTTCAGATCTGGCGATATGCCCGGACTGTCTGCAGGAGCTTTATGACAGTGAAAACCCGCGATACCGGCATCCTTTCATAAGCTGCATGGTATGCGGCCCAAGATACACCATCATAGACAGGATACCTTACGACAGGGAGAACACTTCTATGGTGGATTTTCCTATGTGCAGTTTCTGTGAGAGCCAGTATACCGCACTCAATGACCGAAGATATCACGCACAGACAATTTCCTGTCATGAATGCGGACCTCAGCTCATCTGGAAAGAAAATCAGCATCATGCTCCTGATTCAGGCATCGATCAAATTTCAGGATCCGGGGATTTTTCTTCAGCCTCATGCAAAGCGGCACATATACGACGCGATGCAGCCGTGCTCGATCATGCCGCGGAAATACTGCGGAGCGGAGGCGTCATAGCATTCAAAAGCGTCGGCGGTTACAACCTGCTGGCAGACCCGCTGAACGACGAAGCTGTGACAAGACTCAGAAAGATAAAGAACCGCGAAGCCAAGCCTTTTGCAGTGATGTTCAGAGATACAGACCAGATAAAAGAATTCTGCTTCGTGAATGATACGGAGGAAAAGCTGCTGAATTCTTCAGCGCGCCCTATAATCCTGCTCGAGCACAGAGATCTCCCGTACGATGAGATCCGCAGGAGCCGCTTCATCGGCAGTTTCCTGCCCAGCTTTGCGGCACAGTACATGCTGCTCGACAGGATAAGCCCATTGATATTCACGAGTGCGAACCTTTCGGATATGCCGATGATAAAGGACGAATCCGAAATGGAGGCAATGATGGCAGCAAATCCGCTCATCGACGGCATGATATACAATACCAGACAAATCAGAGTGCGCGCAGACGACTCCGTAGTGCGCGTGATCGACGATCAGCCACAGATGATCAGACGTTCTAAAGGATACGTGCCTGTGCCGCTTTACATCGACTCTGCACCGTCCGGCAAAACCATGATATTCGCTGCCGGCAGCCAGCTCAAGAATTCGTTTGCACTGACAAAAGGACCGTTCACATACATCAGCCAGTTTTTCGGAGACATGGATACAGTCGAAAACCAGCAGCTTTACGAAAACAATGTATCGCGCCTCAAAGAGCTTTTCAGGGTACGCCCTGAAGCTGTCGTCTGCGACATGCATCCACTCTATTACACCACTGTGTTTGCGGAGAAATATGCTGCGGAAAACGGTCTTCCTCTCATAAAGGTGCAGCATCACCATGCCCACGTGGCTTCCGTGATGGCAGAAAACGATCTGAAAGGCAAAGTGATCGGAGTCAGCTTCGACGGCACCGGCTACGGCACAGACGATCATATATGGGGAGGCGAATTCTTTCTGTGCGAAAACGGGGATACAAAGCGGATGTCACATTTGAAATATATCGATATGATAGGCGGTGATGCTTCTGTAAAGGATGCGCGCCGCTCGGCTCTCAGCTATATACATGCATTTGAAAACGGCTATATGTCTGCCGATCCACCCGGAGCTGACATCGAAGGCTCGAGAGAGATCGCTGTCGACATTTCCGATATCATCGCATACGGCAGAGAACGCCTGTTATCCATGCCTGATGCAAAGCTCGTCACTGCTGCTCTCAGATCCGGCATCAATACGGTCAAAAGCTCCAGCATGGGACGGCTGTTTGATGGTGTCTCGTCGCTGCTCGGTATCAAAGATCACAACGATTACGAGGGGCAGTGTGCGATTATGCTCGAAGATGCTGCCGCATTTGCACAGAAACACCCGGGGGCAGACCCTGCCTCCGATCTCGCGCTCGCATTCCACCAGTCCGTCATCGATATGATAATCGACCAGTGCATGACGATACGCGATGAAAGCGGCGCTTCACAGGTCGCGCTCACAGGCGGTACATTCCAGAACAAGATACTGATGGAAGGTGTGCTGAAAAAGCTCAGAAGCCGCGGCTTCTCGCCGTACTACAATATTTCCGTCAGCCCTAACGACGGTGGCATCGCTCTAGGGCAGGCATATATCGCCATGCACAGACTGCGCCTGACATAAAAGCCTGATTCTATATGCAAGCATGAAAAAGACGATCTGTCCTTGATGTTCAGATCGTCTTTTTATTTCAGTTTATTTTACAGAAGAGCTGTTTCTCTCGCATCCAGTTCTTTGTAAGTGTGATATCTCGACTTCGCATTTTCTTCTGTGATCTCGAAGAGCTTTTCTGCGATATCCGGGAATTCCTTAGCAAGCGATGAATATCTCACCTGACCCATGATAAAGTCTCTGAAGCTTGTAGTCGGCTCCTTAGAATCGAGCTTGAACGGGTTCTTGCCTTCCTTCTTGAGATCCGGATTGTATCTGTAAAGGTGCCAGTAACCTGCATCTACAGCATCCTTTATGTTTTCCTGAGCCTTGCCCATACCCTTCTTGATGCCGTGGTTGATGCATGGAGCATAAGCGATGATGATCGATGGTCCATCGTATTTCTCTGCTTCTACGATAGCCTTCATCAGCTGGTTCTTGTCTGCTCCCATACCTACCTGTGCAACGTATACATATCCGTATGACATAGCCATGAGACCGAGATCCTTCTTCTTGACCCTCTTGCCGGCAGCAGCGAATTTAGCTACTGCAGCCTCAGGTGTCGACTTCGAAGCCTGTCCACCTGTATTTGAATATACTTCTGTATCGAATACAAGTATATTGATGTTTTCGCCTGAAGCGAGCACGTGGTCGAGGCCGCCGTAACCGATGTCGTATGCCCATCCGTCTCCTCCGAGAGCCCAGATCGACTTCTTAACGAGGTGATCCTTCAGATCCACGATAGTGCTGCAGAGCGCTTTCACTTCCTCATTGTCTGTCTTCAGATTTTCGATCGCAGCTAATACGTTTTCGCTCTTTGCTCTTGTTTCAGCTCCGTCGTTCTTGTACTCGATCCACTCTGTCATAGCTGTCTTGAGTGCATCGTCTACATCAAGCTCAAGCAGTTCTCTCATCGTCTCTTCGATCCTGCCTCTGAGCTGCTTGTCTGCCATTACCATTCCGTATCCGTACTCTGCATTGTCCTCAAACAGTGAGTTTGCCCATGCAGGTCCTCTGCCGTTCTCATCCTTGCAGTAAGGCATCGACGGTGCTGATGCACCCCAGATCGATGAGCAGCCTGTAGCATTTGCTATGATCATTCTGTCACCGAAGAGCTGTGTAACGAGCTTGATGTATGGAGTCTCTCCGCATCCTGAGCATGCGCCCGAGAACTCGATGTAAGGTTTAGCGAACTGGCTTCCCTTGACGCTTTCTTTATTTACTCTGTCTTCTTTTCTAGGAACACTGATTCCATATTCCCAGTTGTCCTTTTCCTTTTCCACCTCTGCAAACGGCTTCATAACAAGTGCCTTTTCCTTTGCAGGGCAGATATCTGCACAGTTTCCGCATCCCAGGCAGTCGAGCGATGAAACCTGCATTCTGTACTGGAGTCCTTCCATGCCCTTTCCTATTGCCTTGACAGTTACAAAATCTGCAGGAGCTGCGGCCTTTTCCGCTTCATCGAGAAGTACAGGTCTTATAGCTGCATGCGGACATACGAATGAACACTGGTTACACTGTATGCACTTGTCAGGCTGCCATTCAGGAATGTGCGCACCTACGCCACGTTTTTCATAAGCAGCTGTGCCTGAAGGGAATGTACCGTCTTCGATACCGTCAAATGCACTTACAGGCAGATCGTCTCCTTCCTGCTTGTTCATAGGGATAAGGATCTGTTCTATGAATTCAGGAAGCTCTACTTTTTCGCCTTCAGGATCTTCTGCATTTGCCCAGTCAGCAGGAACTTCTACCTTTCTGATAGCGGTGATGCCCTTGTCTACTGCAGCACAGTTCATGTCTACGATGTTCTGCCCCTTCTTGCCGTATGACTTGTTGATACCGTCCTTGAGGTAATCAACAGCCTTGTCGATGTCGATTACGTTGGTCAGCTTGAAGAATGCAGCCTGCATGATCATGTTGATCCTGCTTCCGAGACCGATTTGTTCAGCTATTTCTCCTGCATCTATCGCATAAAAGTTGATCTTCTTGTTTACGATATCTCTCTTTACCTTTGCAGGGAGATGCTCTTCCAGCTCAGCGTCTGTCCACAGACAGTTCAGCAGGAACGTGCCGCCTTCTTTCAGATCCTTGAGCATATCATACTGCTTTATGTAGGCCTGATTGTGGCATGCCACGAAGTCAGCGTTGTTGATCAGGTATGTCGACTGTATAGGCTTTTCTCCGAATCTCAGGTGGGAAATAGTTACACCGCCTGATTTCTTTGAGTCATATGCAAAGTAGCCCTGTGCATACATGTCTGTCTTGTCTCCGATGATCTTGATAGCTGTCTTGTTTGCACCTACAGTACCGTCGGATCCCAGACCCCAGAACTTGCACTTTATAGTGCCTTCCGGCTCCATTGCAACGCCCGGAACGTACGGCAGCGACAGGTTGGTCACATCGTCTTCGATACCTACCGTAAAGTGGTTCTTAGGCTCTGCATTGTTGAGGTTAGCGTATACAGCTTCGATCATTCCAGGGTTCGTGTCGTTTGAACCGAGGCCGTAACGTCCGCCGTATACCTTGATATCTCTGTCTTCATCGAAGAGCAGCGTCTTTACATCCTGGTAAAGAGGCTCGCCGAGTGAACCAGGTTCTTTTGTTCTGTCTAATACTGCGATCTTCTTTACAGATTCAGGCAGTACGTTCATGAAGTATTCCTTTACGAAAGGTCTGTAAAGTCTTACCTTGATCAGTCCGACTTTCTCACCCTGCGCGTTCATGTGGTTGATAGTTTCTTCTATAGTCTCGCATACCGAGCCCATAGCAACGATCACTCTGTCTGCGTCAGGAGCACCTACATAGTCAAACGGCTTGTAGCTTCTGCCTGTCATCTCGCTGACCTTGTCCATGTATTCAACGACAATCTCAGGGATAGCCTCATAGAACTTGTTCGATGCTTCTCTTCCCTGGAAGAATACATCAGGATTCTGTGCCGTACCTCTGATAACAGGGTGTTCAGGATTGAGAGCCTTGTCTCTGAATTCCTGTACTGCGTCCCAGTCTACCAGTTTCTTGAAGTCGTCATAGCTGAACACTTCGATCTTCTGGATCTCATGTGATGTTCTGAATCCGTCAAAGAAGTGAACGAACGGAACTCTTCCCTTTATAGCTGCCAGATGTGCGATACCTCCCAGATCCATTACTTCCTGTACGGATCCTGATGCCAGCATGGCAAATCCCGTCTGTCTGCAGGCCATAACGTCTGAGTGGTCGCCGAATATGCAGAGAGCATGTGTCGATACGCTTCTTGCTGCTACGTGGAAAACGCCAGGTAACAGCTCGCCTGCGATCTTGTACATATTAGGTATCATCAGGAGAAGTCCCTGTGACGCTGTGTATGTAGTGGAAAGCGCACCTGCTGCCAGCGATCCGTGTACAGCACCTGCCGCACCTGCTTCTGACTGCATTTCTGCTACTTTTACTGTCTGTCCGAATATGTTCTTTCTGCCATATGCAGCCCACTCATCTACTACTTCGGCCATTGTAGAGGACGGTGTTATCGGATAAATCGAAGCCACGTCAGTAAAGGCGTAGGATACGTGAGCCGCAGCCGTATTACCGTCCATAGTTTTCATTATTTTGTTTGACATAATTCCCTCCATTTAATTATGTGTATATTTTCTGCACAACTATTGATTCGATTCTATAGCACGCAACTTTTATGCCATAAGTAATCAATTCTTCAAAATACAGCATACTACTATAAACTGTACATCAACAAAGCATCTTTGTCAACCGTGTACATAAAATTATACAATATACATGTAAAACTTTATAATCGTTGAAATTTCAATATAAATGTAAGTATTTAGTAAAGTCTGCATTCTGCATACAGAACACTTTTTGAGCTGTATTTTTCTCTGACAATTATAACAATTTTGCTGTAATAAAGCAACTTGTCTCATGTTATGGGAACTATCATATTTTGTTATGTCTATACGCCATTTATTATAAGTCTTCCATAGTTTTCCATGATGTCGCCATGCGCTTTTTTACGCCTGCACAACAGCACATTTCTGCTCCGCTGTGCAACACATTTCCGGCGCGCCAGCAACAGCACATTTCTGCCCCGCTAACGCTTGTTATAATGGCGATTTGCTGTTATAATGAACGCTATGATAATATACGGCGTTGCCGCAATGTTGCGTTCATTGAAGCATGCTGCGACAAGCTTGCATGCTATAATTTCGCTATGATAATATGCGGCGTTGCCGCAATGATGCGTTCATTGAAACATGCTGCGACAAGCTTGCATGTTATAATTTCGCTATGATAATATACGGCGTTGCCGCAATGATGCGTTCATTGAAACATGCTGCGACAAGCTTGCATGTTATAATTTCGCTATGATAATATACGGCGTTGCCGCAATGTTGCGTTCATTGAAGCATGCTGCGACAAGCTTGCATGCTATAATAATTCCATTGATTGTAACGGCGTTGCCGTAAGGTAGGAATTATTGAAGCAGACTGCGACAAGCTTGTCTGCTATAGATATATTTGATAATTTAGGGAGCACTAAACGTTGAAAAAGATCAAGGGATGGAAACACGAAAAGGAATTTGATACAAGAACTCTGATACTGCTTTCCCCGGAAACCGAAGATGATGCTGAGGCCAGCGCCATCCCGGATGATGACTCCGGAGATCAGCAGAAAGACAGCGATATCAGCAGTAAGGAAACGCGTAAAGCCGTAGATCTGAAAGACCTCGCTGATGCCCAGAACAAAGCATCCGACGAGAAAGTGACTCAGGTTTATGAGCCACGCCCCCTCACTCCTGATGACGATATTTACGAAGATATCATCGAACAGTTCGCATCAGCACCTACCAAGCCGAAATACTGGTTTGAAGAATTCGGAGACTACTGGTCGTGCAGCTGCGGTCATATCAATAAAGGAGATCGCTGTAAAAGCTGCGGCCTTGAAAGAGAGCTTCTCAGATCGCTGTTCATACTGCACAAGCCTGCCGGAGCACCCGGCAAGCTGAACAAAAAACTCAGCAAGGCTGCAAAGGAAAAGATCGATCAGGAAGAAAGGCAGCAGGCCGACAAGGAAAACCGCCGCAGACAGCGTGAAGCTGCCGGCGATGACGGCTTGACCGTAGTTCCTATAGAAACCGACGACTCATCGGCAGAAGAGAACGATCTGCCGGAAGAGCAGGATGAGGTCACAGTAAATACATATGATCCATCTGAAGGAGCTGCAGAAAATGAGGATACAGCTGAAAGCAGTGATGCCGAAATGATCGATACCGCTGATCACGATGAAAATGACAACAGCAGTGACACAGCCGGCGACAGTGATGCCGGCAGTGAAATTACGGAAACCGATGAACCCGCTTCACCACCTTCAGCAGCTGCATCGAACGACAATAAACAGCAGTCAGAAGCAAATGCTATAGTACCCGTTCCTGCGCAAAAGAAAAAAGCACCTGCAAAGCCTGACGATAAAAAACGATTAAGCTTCAGGGCCAAGATAATCATCGCTATAGTCGCATGTATGATACTTATAGGCGGCTGCGGGACCGCCATCTATTATTATATGGCCGCACCGGCGATGCAGTATCAGGATGCACAGCAGCTTCAGGCAAAAGGCAAGTATGAAAAGGCTATCGAAAAATACAAAGCCCTGGGCGACTATAAGAACTGCAAGGAACTCATATGGGAATGCTACTGCAGCATGGCTGACCGGTATTTCAAAGAAGGAGAATACAACAAGGCGATAGATACCTACAACATAGCGATCGACCTTAAAGACGACCAGTCGCTTCACGACAAGATATGGAACTGCTACATAGCGATCGGCGACCAGCACCTGAACAACGGTGAATACGAAAAGGCACTCAGCACATACTATGTTGCAGCCGATCTCAAGGATAACGAAGACGTACAGGCAAAGATCAACCTGACCAAGTTCACTTATGTGAAAGCATACAAGGATGACAGAACAGCAAAAGTCGAAGAATACATGTCAGACCTGATGGCGGTAAAATACTCCGGCATACAGGAAATATACGATGAATACTATGCATGGCATGTATCTATCGTTGCCAATACTTCTGAAGATGACAATTCCTCGGATGTCAGCACAGTCAGCAGAAAAGATACGGTTTATTTCCACGCTACACTCAGCGGCGGAGAGCCGTCCGAACAGATCATGCTTTACTACGAAGTCACATGGCCGGGCGGCCAGAGCCAGATATTCGATCTCGACTCCACATGGAAAAGCGGATCAGTGATAACAGCCAGATTCCAGTATCCGATGCCGATATTCGGAAAAGAAGGCAAACTCACATTCAAGCTCTACGACAGAAGCACTAATGAACTGCTCGGCAGTGACACAGTCACATTCGAACACTGATATGATAAAATCCACAGCACCGTCGATCACAGCGGTGCTGTTTTCGTATAACCGGAATCCCGGTGCAAAGCTGCAGTTCTCTTTTACAAAAAACAAAACAGAGCCGCAGCCCGGTGTCTGGTCAAACCAGACTTTCCGCACTGCAGCCCCGTTCTGCGGGATCTACGAGCATAAATCCACATCAAGGTTATCATTAACAAGTTTTGTTGCAGGTTCCTTATGCATTATATACCTTTTTGAAAATCTCAAGGTACTGTTCTTTCGTAGCTTCGATAGGGTTCGAAGGATTGCATACATGCTTCGATGAAGCTTCTGCAAGATACTCGAAATCCTTAGGATCTATCACTTCAAATGAGCTGAGCTTCGGTATATTGAGCTCTTTGCATATATCTCTTATTACCTGTACTCCTGCCAGAGCAGCTTCCTCGTCTGTCTTGCCGTCTGTATCAACGCCCAGAGCTTCTGCAACATCTGCATATTTCTTAGGGTTTCCAGGGATACTGAATTCACTTACATCTGCAAGGAACATCGAATTCGTTACACCATGCGGTATATCATAGAATCCGCCGAAGCATTCAGCGATACAGTGTACAGCAGCTGTGTCAGCATTTCCGAAAGCAACGCCTGCCATCATCGATGCAAGCATAACAGCTTCCATAGCATCTGCATCTCTGTCATTTGCAGCCTTTACTATATTTTCACCTATCAGCTTTACAGCATAGATAGCGATAGCATCTGTCATTGGTGTAGCAACTGTCGAAACGTATGCTTCAACAGCATGTGTAAGTGCATCTATACCAGTTGATGAAATCAGTGAACCAGGCAGGCCATTGATCATGTCAGGATCTACCAGAGCAAGTATAGGAGCACACTTAGGGTCAAAGATATTTCCTTTGAGATGTGTTTCTGTATTGCTGATAACTGCATTGAATGTAACTTCACTTCCTGTTCCGCATGTCGTCGGTATGCATATTACAGGCACACTCTGCACATCCAGTTCCACATCGATCCAGTCTCTTGACGTTTTTCCGTTAGTCATGACTGTCGCCATCGCCTTTGCAGTATCCATAGCGCTTCCTCCACCCACGGCGATAAGCACATCTGCACCGGCATCAGCTGCGATCTTTGCACCTTTGTCACAGTCATAGTCACGCGGATTAGGCACAATGCCATCAAACAGCATACATTCGAATCCAGCTTCTTCTATATACCCCTTGATCTGGTCTGCCAGACCGATCTTGATTATTCCTGCATCAGTTACCAGCATCGGCTTTTTTAAACCTCTTGCCTTGATCTCTTCACCAACTTCTTTAACAACACCTCTTCCGAACATTATCTGAGTCGGAAGGAAAAATCCAAAGTTACCAATCATAATAAAACCTCCTAATGTTACTCTTTCCAGCTTGCTTCTGTCCGGCCCGGCCGGATCTCTTATCTACATGGACAATCTTGTATTGAGCCCTCTCGCACGCTCATTGGTCACGCCATAGTCGTCGAGATATGCGTATTTTGTATAGGTCCTGTCCTTATACATCATTTCAAGCTCCCATGCTTCTCTGTAAAATTTGACCAGCTTAACTCTGGTTAATTCACTGTCCATCGTCTTGTATGCCTTGAACAGGATCTGTCTCCTGATTGAATACTCCGCATCCTCAAGGATCTGTTCGAGACTGCCGCCATCCGGCAGAATGTTTCCTTCCATCGCACTTAATGACATCTCCTCCATAGGGATTTCTCCATCAGTCATAACGTCATAATGTGAAGCATGCATTTCATTTGCGTCATATACGACTCCCACGGTCCCGCTCTTGTCGAACACCTTGGACTTGTTGAAAAACACATTGCGCTTTACATTAAAATCATAGATCATGAAATAACACGGAACCCATACCTTACGCATTCCTGTCTGTCTGTAGTTCACAAGTTTCACCCCCAGAAGCTTTGGCTCCACCGAACGCATTTTGGCGTTTATCGCAGCTTCCTTGCTGTGAACCGTCTCTGTGACAAAAACCTTGTCTCTGCCGGGTTTTGCAAAAGCTCTTACTGCCGGCTTCTTAGCTTTACTGCTCATATGGTCTTCTAATCTTTTCATAAGTATGGCCTCCCTATGATATTTCTGCTGTTCATATCCAGCATACACAATGGCTGCCTGAGCGGCAGGTAGCGCCCCGCACGACCCTCCCACCGCTCATACAGATAATAACTGTCAAATATTTCAGCCCTTTATTCCTCTGCCTCCTCGCTGTCGTCACGGAATATGCCTTTGCGCACTTCGAGAAGATAAGCGATCAGTACTGCAGGTCCTGCGATCAGATTAAGTATCGCGAGGATCCATCCATACCAGTTGTATCCGCCGATCATCGGTGTGATAAGGTAGATCGCACTGAGTACAAACAATATTATAAGCGATATCACTGCAGCTTTATTTGTTTTTTTCTCCTTCATCTTTACACCTCCGATACTGAATTGCTCTCCAGCGATCCGCCGTCCTTCTTATATGTAGCATTACATATTATGAAGTACAGGATAGCACCGGATACTGATACTACGATACTTGTAGGCAGTTCCCAAGGGCATCCGAGAACGAACTCCCAAACCACATACATTATAGCAGAGTATATTATACATACCATTGCTGCCGGTGTGGTCTTCTTCTTGTAGAACAGACCTGCAACGATCGGAATGAAGAACATCGAGAACAGGAATCCTCCGAGATAGTACCATGCGTTTGCTATTCCGTCTGCCCAGAATATCGTTCCAACTACGCACAGTGCTCCGAATACTCCTACCATTATTCTCATGCCGAACAGAGTCTTCTTTTCCGAAAGTCCTTTATTGATAAATCCTCTGTAAATATCATTCACAGCACATGTCGAGAAGAGCAGCCAGTCTGAAGATACCGTTGACATTACTGCTGCACATAATGCTGCTACAAACAGTCCTCTGAATCCTACAGGGAGAACTGTGAATACCATCGACCAGAATCCTGCTGACGGTGAACCTGCATCTCCGAAGAATGCCAGTGCTGCCATTCCTGCGATTACCATAGCTGTACTGAACGTTACGCCCATTGCCAGCATGATGGAATATGCAGTTTTGATATCGTCACCGGATCGAGCAGATCCGAACCTCTGGTAACATGCTGCCTCGCAGTACATCGCACATGCTGAGATAGCCCATGCTACTGACTCCCATACACTCAGCTTTCCTGTCGGTGTGAGGAGATCAGGATCAACTGCTCTTACATTATCCCAGATAGCCGGCAGTCCGTCGTATTTTACGATTATACCGACCATCAGCGATCCTACTGCTACCGTCATGATAGCAAACTGGATCAGGTCTGTAACTGCCAGTCCCCAGAGACCTGAAAGTGCAGTGTATATAGCGATTACCGCTCCTGCTACTACCAGTGATACGATCATCGACATTCCTGAAACGAGTTTCAGTACTTCTGCTATTGCAAAGAGCAGCGCCGAGTCGTATAAAAGGTTTGCGATATAAGTTACAGCCGATATAAGCTTGATTTTTCCGCTGTACAGATATTTCATCATGTCCGGTACCGTAACTACC
Source organism: Brotomerdimonas butyrica (assembly GCF_025567305.1). Lineage (NCBI taxonomy): Bacteria > Bacillati > Bacillota > Clostridia > Eubacteriales > Brotomerdimonas > Brotomerdimonas butyrica. The sequence continues at coordinate 5,145 of NZ_JAOQJP010000024.1, read as the reverse complement.
CAATCAGGAATCTTGTCCCTTACATGTGGCCCTATGATCGTGGCCAGCGGAAGTCTTAAAATAGCTTCCGGAATAACGAATACCAGTATTACGGAAATACCCATTGTCCAGCCGCATTCTGCCAGACCTACGATAGTCCATGAATCATACCAGCCTGCAGCACCTACGCCGATAAGAATAGGCACTGTAAGTTTTCTGGATGCAACATAGAAACTTTTAACACTTTTTCCTGCGCGTTTTCTCATGCTGACGCCTACAAACAGTATACCTGCAAAGTACAGTGCTATGATCAGCCAGTCGATGCCGCTCCATAATTCCTTTAAATCCATAAAGTTTCACCACCTCTACTTTCCTCTCTCTTTAAGCCGTGCGTTATGTATTTCTCGAATCGCACGCCAGCCTAAAAACTGATCTAAATAAGTAATTGCACATATATTTATTGCATGAATCATGCCAACCCGTATTCTTTGATTTTTCAACGTATTACAAAAGCACCACTGTTGCAGTTCGGGAACAATGGTGCTTTTCACCTAATATTCTGTTTTTTTCGCGTCGTCAAAACGTTGAATTTACTGAATTTTCTACAAAGTTTGCGCTGCAGCAACGATGTTTCCATTTTGGAACACATTTATTACTATATCGCTCCGCCTGATGCATCTTTTGCCTTATATGCCTTTACTTTTCTTGAAATGGTGGACTTATTGACACCAAGCCTTGCTGCAGTCGCTGAAATAGTTCCGCACTTTTCCATCACTTCCAGTATTATCTGTTTTTCGTAATTATACATCAGCTCATCCAGCGTACCACTTCCCATGTAAAGGGCTGACGTTCGCTCTTCGCCGTCCTGTACGCCCATTATGCACAGCTTTACCTGGAAACCGCTTATCATATCGCCCTCGCCGCCCACGACAAGGCGTTCTATCATATTCCTGAGTTCACGAACATTTCCCGGCCAGTTATACGCATTAAGCTCATTCAATGCACTTTCTGACAGATCCTTTTCAAGATGATATTTCTCATTGAATTTTTGTAAAAACAGCTTTGCAAGCGGTATTATGTCCTCTTTTCGCTCTCTGAGAGGCGGTATCACTATCGGGAGGACCATGAGCCTGTAGTAAAGGTCACCACGGAATTTCCCGGCTTCTACTTCTTTCTTGAGATTTCTGTTTGTTGCCGCGATGATCCTTACGTCTACAGTTTTCGATTCAGTCGCTCCTACTCTCCTTATTTCTCCGTTCTCGAGTACGCGAAGCAGCTTCGACTGCATAGACAGAGGAAGCTCTCCGATTTCATCCAGAAATATCGTTCCGCCGTCGGCTTCTTCAAACATTCCTTTCTGGCCACTGCTCTTTGCTCCTGTAAAAGCTCCTCCTTCGTATCCAAACAGTTCTGATTCTATCAGTGATTCAGGTATCGCAGCACAGTTGACCTTTATGAACGGCTCATCGATTCGCTGACTGGACTCGTATATCAGTTCAGCAACCATTTCTTTTCCGGCTCCTGACTCGCCCAGGATTATTGCTGTCGCATCCAGACTGCCTATATGCGCTGCCGTTTCCTTTACTCTTATCATCTTATAGCTGTTGGCTATCATCCTGCCTTCGTACTGATCGACGTCTATATGAGCCTGATGCAGCTGCTCTCTGATCTTTGCGGTAACATCCTTCTGATCCTGCAGTGCATTCCTTAGCTCTACGACTTCACTTATATCCCGCTCGATACAGACTGTAAGGTCAAGCTCGCCATCGCATATCACGGGCAGACTCGTAGTCAGGCAGTAACCGCCTTCTCCCATTTCCTCCACTACGGATTCCTCACGTTTGCTGGAGATCGCTTTCAGCGCTGACGATTCCATTATATATCCCATTTCTATAAGCTCTCGCATATTCCTTCCTATGACCTCGTCACGTTTCAGCCCGCCGGTCTTCACTGATTCATTGTTCACCATCAGCACCTGACCTTCTCCATCCGTGATCCAGACACCTATATGCATGTGATCCACAATACCCAGAAGCATTTCATAGTTTTCTCTGATAAATTCGCTGTATTTCATTTGGTCCTCCTGTGCTGTTCCTATCCACCCCTTCTGTAATCGATGCAATATTCTTATAATTATACATTATATCATATATTTATCACGTATTTGCCATCTATATACAAAAAAGCAGCAGAACTACCCGAATATCTGCCGCTTTGCAAATCTCTATCCGTTTAACAGCGCATCTCTGCTGCTGAGTATATCATTTATATATTCACTGTTTACTTCGATACTGTTGGATCCTCTGGTCTCACCCCCTGCTGCGATGACCTTTTCAAGCTCAACGATGAGCCTGTCAACCACATCGTCGTTTTTTTCTCCGCTTTCAGCTGTCTTCAGATATGCCTCGCATGCATCCAGCAGTTCCTGGTTAGGATGACCTGTCGCTGCTCCGCACAGGAAAAATGCATCCTGCTTGAATTTTTCGCTTTCTGCTATCGTCTTTATCTTTGATATCAGTTGTTCTTTCATCTTTTTTCTCCGTTTCTCACATGATTTATTATAGAACTATAGTCCGCAATTACTGAGATTGATAATTGCGGACTATAAGTATTAAAAAGGAGTATTGTTTGTTTGTTGAAATTACTTTGTATTTATTTTATGACTGAATATATCTGCTGCACTTCGCGCTATAAGTACAGCTAAAAAAGTAGCTTGCGCCTGTTCGTTTTTATTTGTCTGCGAAAACTTCTGCCGGAGTAGGAACTTCTACATCTAATGGAAGAGCTACTCTTGAGATGTTCAGCATGTGAGTATAGTTAACGTTTTCGGAAATGATGTTATTTCCCCATGTTCCGCATCCTTCTGATACTGCCGGTGCCAGACCGTTGTTAGCAGGTCCCCATGCATTAGGTGAAGGCTGGTTAACGATAACGCGGCTTACCGGGATACGTTCTGCTGCGTAAAGGATATGATCCATATCATTTGTGAACAGACCTGCAGTGTGGCCTACGCCGCCGCATTCTACCATGTTCTGAGTTGCCATTGCAACTGCGTTTTCAAATGTATCATATGACTTGAGGATAACTACAGGTGACATGATTTCCTTGCAGAGGATATCAGCCTTGCCTATTGCATCCAGCTTGAGCCCGATGATAGTTGCATCCTTTGGAAGAGATATTCCTGCAGCATCAGCGATCTTGTAAGCGTGCTTACCTACTAATCCTGATCTGAGTTCGCCGTCTTCACCAAAGATAGTTGTACGGAACTTATCGATATCTGCTTTGTCTTCAAAGATAGCTATGCCTGCTTCTCTGAAAGCTGCAAATGTTTCAGCTTCTTCATCTTCAGGGTATAAGAGCAGATTGTCTCCGTCGCAGAGCATTCCGTTGTCTCCTGCGATCGATTCTACTGACATTTCTGCAGCAGCTTTCTTGTCATATCCTCTGTCAAGGATTACAGGTGTGTTTCCAGGGCCAACGCCGTATGCAGGAGTTCCGCTTGAGTATGCAGCCTTTGTAAGACCCATGCTTCCTGTTGCAACTACCAGATCACATTCTGCCATGAGTTCCTGTGACTTCTGAATAGTAACGTCTTCCAGACACTGAAGCAGATCTGCAGGAGCACCATTTGCAACTAATGCTTCTCTGATGAGCATGCAGCTTTCATATGAAGTCTTCTGTGCACGTGGAGCAGGTGAAACGATCATTGCGTTCTTTCCCTTTAATGCCTGCATGAAGTTTCCGAGTGGAGTGATAGTAGGGTTTGTAGCCGGTGTGATAGCTGCGATAACGCCTACAGGGTGAGCAACCTTGATCAGTCCGTCTTCATCCGGTTCAGGATTGATGATACCAACTGACTTCTTGTCCTTCAGGTACTCCCAGAAAACTGCACCTGTCTCTTCGTTCTTTAAGATCTTTTCATTTACATCGCCAAGACCTGTTTCATTTACAGCCATTTCTGCTAGCTTAGCAGCGTTCTGATAAATGATCTTTCCTGCTTCGTAGATCAGTTTGTCAACCTGTTCCTGAGTGTAATCTGAAATCTCATCAAATGCTTTTCTTGCTCTTTCGATTTTCTGTTTAATAGTTTCTGACATTGTCTTTCCTCCTATTATTATCCTCTTTTATACTGTATTACACGCATATATGCGTTTGTAATCATTTAACGTTTTAGTATGCTTTCGAAATTTTGTGCGTTGTTTCTACTGTATTGTTTTTTATTTTCTCAGTTCAGGAAGTACAAATACTACATCGCCCTTAACTGTAAGTACCGGAACATCGAATACTTCTGAACGGTCAGTCTTCTGATTGTATTCTGATGTCTTGTACATCTCATATCCGTAAACTCTGGAAGATTTGCCTTCTTTGATGAGCCATACTATGATTTCTACAGCATCAAGCATATGTACCGGCATGAGTATGTTTCCTTCTGTATGAACGAACAGTCCACCGTCTCCGTTGTCTCTGATGTTGCTGAGTTCTGTACAGCAGTCTATACACTTTTCCATAAGCTTGCAGCCTGAGATCATTTCCCCCGGATAATGCATATCTTCGCCGTTGATCGACATCTTGAACTTTAATTCAGTTACATCTTTTCCTTTTTTTACTTCTGTAAGAGAAGCTCTCTTTTCGGGTTCTATCTTTGCCATTTCATCCTCCTTATCAAGTTTGCATTCGGTCATGCAAGCACTGCTCGAGTATTGATGCATTAATTAAATAGTAATGCTTACTGCCATCTGCTTTTTCTTTAATATCTTTTATGCCACTATATAAAGCAAAAGCCGTGCCAACTTGAAAAACGTTGATTTTTACAGAAAGTTTTGTTTTCTGCTGCCTTTTTAGCGTTGCCCCCAAGCAACCTGCTCTATTTTATAAAACTACACCAATAAAAAAATGGCTAAATTTAGCCTTTTCTGAATATTTGTTGCGCGCACGGAACGACGTTACCGTTTTGCAACATATAAAAGATATATCCGCTGCTAATTCTTGGCGCTTACCTCAGATCAAGCAAAATACTTTAAAAAGAAGGCTAATTTTTAAAAAAACTGCGAAAATCCATAAAAAAGTAAAGCTTTACACAAAAAAAAGAAGCTCACTTTCGTGAACTTCTTTTTTAACCAAAACGGCAACGTCCTACTTTCCCAGGCGGTCTCCCGCCAAGTATCA
>NZ_JAOQJP010000023.1:0-19579 GCF_025567305.1 Brotomerdimonas butyrica | reverse complement strand
ATTTTAAACAAGATGCATAAAAAACCAATAAACCATAAGCGTGTAGAACGCATCATGCAGGAATGCTGCCTGTTTTCAAAGTCCTGTAAAAAATATATCTGTACAACAGATTCTGATCACGATGAAATGATCGCAGATAACCTGATCGACAGAGACTTTACAGCAGAAGAGCCTGATTCCAAGATGCTCAGTGATACGACAGTGATCACGACCAGACAGGGAAAGCTCTACGTGGCAGGCATCCTGGATCTTTATGGAGATATGCCTGTAGGTATCGCAATGAGTACCCGTAATGATAAAAAGCTTGTAATGGATGCATTTGATGATATGATCATGAGAGGATGTGGAAAGCCCGGTTGTATCATACATTCAGACCGGGGATCTACCTATTGTGCAAAAGAATACAGACAACTGATAAGCCGGCATGATTTTCTTTGCAGCATGAGCAGAAAAGGAGACTGCTGGGATAATGCTCCGATGGAAAGCTTCTGGGGTAAGATGAAATCGGAATGGCTTTCAGATGAGTATGATACGATCCAGCAGGCTAAGCGGGATGTATATGAATACGTGTGGCATTTCTATCCGAAAGAAAGGCCACACGAAACATTCGGATATTTAACCCCTGATGAATTCTACAGGCAGGGGAAAAACGAGGTTTGATACTCTACTTTTATGGGTACACTTCATACTTCGCTATTTGGCATTGCCAAACGGTATAAAACATAAAAGGTCCTTTCCCGAATAAGGGAAAAGACCTAATACTGCACGAAGCATAATCGAATAAAACAGCAACAAAAAAAGCACCGTCGAATCTGGACAGCAAAGAATACTTCTATTCTTCACTTATCCGGCTTCGTACGGTGCTTGGTAGTTTAGCAAATAAATTGCTTATCTCCGCTTACTCGATTAGAAATCGTTTCGATATTTACTTGTAATCTTATCTTCATCGCCTGCAATTCCTGCCATATCCGTTCCTGCGGATTCTGCGGAAGTAAGCAAGATTTAAAATGTGGACATTCTTGCATTTCTGACACTTCACACTCAAATGTCCGGTTGCGTCTGAAAAAACTCTTTGTATCCTGAACCCGCAAGTCGGGCAGAGAATATCACGCTCTTTCAGACTTTCTACTTCTACTCTTGACAGAAGCAATCTCTTTTGTATTTCAGGTGCTACCTGAGTCTGTAACCTCATTGTGAAACACCTCCCAGATTTAACTCATTGGAAATGTACTCAAGGATATTATGATACTCAAATAGTCCCATATCTCTCAATCTGATAACCAAGGCTGTATAAGATACTCCGATATAAGCTGCCATTCTACGGATAACTGCTTTATCCTTTGAAGTAATGGTATTATCGCCATAAACTTTTATCGGATTTGACTGATTATATTTCGCCAAGGCATTTTCAATAATTCTTCTCGGCATAAGAAGCGAAGCTCCCATTGTATCTGCCTGCCACTCAACAGACGCAAACATCTGAGCCAGTTCCTCTTTGGAATAACTACGCTCACTGTCATACTCTGCATGAAAGCGTCCTTCACTCGGCATTGCATACATCTTACTCAAGATATGATGTGACGCTTCGTGTGCCATTGTAAATCTGCGACGTCCCTGCTCCTTTTCAGCAAGAAGAAATTTATCAAGTACGATGGTATCTTTCGGGAAAACAAAGGGAATAATTTTTCCGTCCTGATGTATCAGCAGTGGTGTTGCTCCATCTGCCAGAAAACCAATCTTGCCTGCATCATCTTCTGCGAAAGAATCGTATTCAATTCGTAACATAAGAAATTCTGTAATGAAATGTTCTATGTCGATGGATTGAATCACTCGATTGCTAAACTTATTAGCATAAGCTGTTATCAAGCCTTCGCTGATTTCTTCCAACTCGGCTCTTGACATATAAATACTCAAGTTGTGTCCACCTCCGACTCCACCTTGTCCGGCGGTGCAACTCCTCCGGCAAAGTTCTGTTGTATTTCCGCACTATCCAAATTGATTAGATAGCGAATTCCTTCAAGTGTTCTCATTCGTCTGTCCTCTGTTATAGTTCTTTGATGATGTGACAAGCCACACCCTGAATGCAGCACTCATCTACAATGATGTCTTTCATCTTCTTATTTTCCGGGTGGAGAATGATTTTCTTATTCTCATCATCTCTGAAGTAGCGTTTCAATGTATTCTGATTATCCACAAGGGCAACTACTATATCGCCATCATTGGCTTCTACCTGCTTTTTAACAACCACAAGGTCGCCGTCATCAATCCCTGCTTCAATCATAGACTGACCGCTTGCTCTTAATATGAAGAAATCTCCTTTGCCGAAAATAGCAGTAGGAAGTGATACATATTCTTCAATATTTTCTTCCTCATACTGAGGACTGCCACAAGGAATAGAACCTACAATCGGTGTCTGTGTCTGTTCGCCACTGTACTTACGGGTCACATTGGTGCGAATCTCCTGCCCGTCGTACTCAATCATATTCTTCTCAGCCATCTCTACTAAGTATTTATATGCTGTACCTCTGGCAATGCCAACAGCTTCAGCAATTTTTGTAGTCGATGGGGATTGTCTGTTTTGCAGGTAATAATCCTCGATATACTTTTTTATCTCACTCATAAGTTCAGGACTCTTGCTTCTCATACCTGCACCTCACTTTCTTTTGTATCGGAAGCAGTTTGCTTTCGATAGTTTTATTATACCTGATACGAAAAATTTTTCAAGTAGGTTTTTCGTAAAAGAAAAGAGGTGTCGCAATTTGCTAACACCTCAAAATTCCTTTGCTTGCACTGAAATCATTAACTCCAATGGCTTACTATTTTTCTCTATTCTCATCTTTTCTTATACAATACAAGTTCCGGATTCTTACCGAGAAGTTTCTTCTTCATTTTCATTCCTCCAAAATAATTCTATCCGCTATTTTCTTCCTCCGACAAAAGCGCCGTATTACTACGACGCTTTTGTCTTGCTCGGAAGATGGAGCAAGGGAACGCTATTCAATTATCTGTTGTACTTTTTCTTCCTGCTTACAACCGTTGTACCAATGGCTGCGCTACCGCTGACAAGCAGCAGGGCAATCCACAGAACCATATTGCTTGTGTCTCCCGTCTGCGGGGATTTGATGGTATCGTCAGGTTTGGTAGGCTCAGTCGGCTCCGAAGGAACAACAGGTTTCTTGGCACTATAGCTGTTAGTGAAGCCGATTTCTTCAATCGGGTTGTTGTAGTCAAGTTCAGCGTTCTCATCATACTTGAGGAAAGACCAGCCCGCAACATTTGTGTAGGTATCGGCAAACATCGGTATTGCATAGAACTTTGTCTCGTCGTAAGTCCAGCCTTCTGCATTTCCCTTGACCTGACGGATAACGAAGCCCTCTGAGAGATTGCCTGCCTGATTTTCTTTGATCGTGAAGATAAATTTACCCTCGTAGGTCTTTTCGCCTTCGGTCTCAACGGTATCCTGAACCAGCACATATTCGGTGGTGGCACCGAATCTCTCGATGGCAAACTTGAAGGTCTCCTTACCAGGATCCATTTCCCCGGTCTTCTTCACAGTGAGCTTGAAAGGAACCTCAATTTTGATGTAGTCGGCATCTTTGTATTGCAGGGCGGCAATGGCATCTTCAATTGCCTTTGCCATTGCGTCAACTTCGCTCTGTTCAGTGATGTTCTTGTCACGGACAACAGCATTGACGGCAGCTTCCACAGCAGAGAAGTCTTTGTACTCGTCCTTGTTCAGGGCATTTGCTTTGGCAATAGCTTCGTCGACCTTAGTGTAGTCCGCAGGTAAATAAGTCATTGCAATCGTCTGCGTGTGCGTTGCCGTATCAGCCGTAATCGTTATATTGCCGCTGTACGCTTTGCAGTTATCAGCTGTTACCTCAACAGGGTAAGTTCCTGCTTCCAAACTGACAGGTCCAGTAACCTCCTGACCATTCACTTTAACAACAACATTGGTCAGACCGTCTGGCGTTACAACGAAAGAAACCGGATAGACAGCCTTTGTGATAAAATGAACGTTTTTATAAAGCGCAAAATACTGAGTACCGCTGGAAAGCAGGTCAATTTCTGTTCCTTCCGAGTCTACAGCTTTTGCATAGTTCAGGTGATAGCCATCGGCAATCACAGGCACACATTCATCGAAAATTGCAGGGATATTATTCTCATTCGTATTCTTTGCATCAATCTCTGCTTCTTCTACGGTGAAAGATCCGTTACCGCCCATGGGGTATTCACTGTAAGTGGTTACTTTGGCGCCGCCCTTGATCAGAATATCGCCTTTTGTCCATATTGCGCCGTCCGCAGTAGAGGTGCATTTTATCTCGCCGCCGTTAACCGTCAGATTGCCCTCGGTAAACAAAGCGGGATAATGGCTTGTTGCTTCCACCTTGGAGTTGATAATTTCAATTTTGCCCGCGCCGTTTTCATCGCCCATATACGCTGCATTAAAATTATCCTCCCTTGCGATCAAAACAACCTCGCTGTTGTTTTTGATCTCCAGCTCCTTGGCGCCTGCGGCAGTGTAATAGGAAGAAACTGCAACCTTTGCGCCATCCATAACAATTTTTCCTTTATTATAAGATGTAATTCCGCAGCCCTCGGCAGAAGTTATATCAAGCTCTGCACCTTCGGATATGCTGATGTTGCCATTAAGCGTATAGAGTGCATCCCATTTTACATTGATTGTAAGCTTACCGTCACCGATAATATTGTAATTATCACTGCTGCCGTCTGCAAAAATTCCGCCGCCGTTATCTAAAGTAATGCTGTTTGTGCCAGAAAGTTTGATCGTTAAATCGGTGTCTCCAACTACTCTGATACCGTACTTAGGACTTTCATCGCTTTTGCCGCCGTTTGTAATTGTGGCATTGTTAAGCGTAAGGGTCTTTGTATTCGGGTCGTAGCTTGCGGTTCCTTCTCCACAAGCGATAGAGAGCTTTTCGCTTGTGAACTGTTCGCCGTTTACATACAGATTGTAGTTTTCCGCAGCAAAGGCTATGGTCGGTAGCAATCCAGCTACCATTACAATGCTGAGTAGGATTGCAAATAGTTTTTTCTTCATAACAATTCCTCCATTTTTTAATTGTCCGCTATTTTCTTCCTCCGACAGCGGCAACGCCGTGGTTGCCGCCTTTCGGAAAGGGACTTGCTGCCAAGTCCACTTTCAATAAAATAGGCGGTGGCGGAATGATCCGTCACCGCCTATTGTGTTTAGGTTATTTCGATTTCGGAAGCGTCGGCTTATTCAGCCTCGGATTCCTTTCTTTTTTTGCCGTTCAGGCCCAGCACGGTCAGAACGCCGCCGCTGACAAAGAGAAGAACGATCCAAAACCCCAGCGTTCTTGTGTCGCCGGTCTGAGGAGATTTGACGGAGTCCTCCTTTGCGGGTTTATTGGCGTTGTTATCGCTGCTGTCTGTGCTGCCGGTGTTTTCGCCCGGATTGGCGCTGCCGTCATCGGGTAGCTTGTCGATGACCGTATTCTCGCTGCGCTTATAGCTGCAGACGGTACACTCCTCATGCTTCAGGCCGGTCTGGGTCGTGGTGGCCGCCTGGTCTACCTTCCACACGAAGGTGTGGGAGGCCAGTTCCGTTGCGCTGGCGCGCGGATCCGGGCAGGTGCTGTCGGTACACTGATGCCAATGGCTCGTCGCGTCCTGGTACCACGGGCTGCCGGCGTAGGTGTGGGTGTGGGGCCCCTCATATGCGCCCACGGTGATGGTCTGCCTGACCTTGATATCGCTATTGCCGCTACCATCGTCATACTGGATCGTCACATACTCCTGTCCCTTCGTGAGCTTGTCACCATGGAATATGCTGTAGTTGGTAATGGGTTCGCTGGTGCCATCTTTGTAAACCGCAGTGACCACCATGCCCGTCGGGTCAAACTTGTCGCCACCCTTGTACACGGTCTTGGTAGGCGGTGTTGTGATCTCAATGTGATCCACCTTCTTGACGACCTTCAGCACCTCAAGCTCGTGGAATACCCGCATATCGACGCCAGGTTGAGTCGATGGATTCTTCTCAAATTCGCTTGCCTTTTTCCCGTTTACGGTCACCTTATCCCCTGTAAGCCCGGTGTAGGTATACCCCGTTTTTGCGTTAACAAGGATTTCTACCCCATACTGGATATCTGCCTGAATCGTGGCATCAGGTGCCAGATTATCCCAGCCGCCGCTTGCATTACGCTGCTTGATGGTAACCTTATTGATAGTAACGCGCATCTGGTCTGTTGAAGCCTTGATGTCGTCCGCCTTTGCACCCAGCGCATATCCGGTCACCGTGATCGGCAGCTCGGTGATCTCCTTTGCTACCGCTATTTCGTAAGAGTTATGTACGGTAACCGACTTTATCTTGCCTGCATACACTTCCTGAGCGCTGCTTTCAATTTGGCTGCCGGGTTGATGGGACGCACTCTTCCAATCATATTTGTCTATCGTAGCATGACGGATTTGCTTTACGACATATGTTCCCGCCTCGACTGGCACATCCACTGTGTGCTCTGTCTCGCCCGACTTAATGGTAATGTCCACATATTTATAGTGGCCATAATTAGCGTATTTGCGGAGAATCTCAAAGCTAAATGTCTTGTCTCCTACATTGTCCCCTTCATACACCCCACTTATATCCACGGTAATCTTCAGCGTACCCGTTTCACCCTCCGCTGCAAGCGCCGTTGCGGGCGCCATGCACAGCACCATACAGAGCACCAGTACAATGCTGAGCCATTGCTTTTTCATGATTCCTTCCTCCTTAAAAAGTATATAGACTCTCGGAATCTCCAGCCCATTGAAAACACTGGGTTTGGAGGTTCCTTTTTTATCGAAATCACCCACTTTTTTTGCAAAAAGAGCTTTACAAACGGCTCGAAAAACGAGGCGCTTCGCGCCCTTGTTTACAGAAATGACTTTTGCGAACAGGGGGCGACTTCGATGTTACCGATTTATCCTGGCGGCCATGTGGCCTACCAGAATTTTGTGGTTGAGCAGTTGCGCAACCACTATGCCAACCCGGCAGAATTGCCGGATAGGCTATTGGACATTGCCGAGCGCTTTTGGGAGAAGAACCTGACGGGCATTGACACGCTCATGCAGGAGTGCTACTCCCGGTTTGGACCAAAACCAAGACCTCCGTCTTGTATACTGCGCTCAGTGCTGTTGTCCATCACCTTGTGATTTAAACGCTGTCGATCACCGAAGCAAAGTAGTTTTCGGACACCGAGCCGAAGAGAAAAGCGTCTATCAGACCCTCGCGCTTTGCCTGCCGTACCTTTTCGGTCAACTCTCCGTCTGTATCGTCATCCACAAAGAGAATGACCCGGCAGTTTTCCGGGTTCCGTTTTACCTTGTCACGGATTGCCATTCTTTCTTTGAACATCCAGGGCGAATACGCCTTGACCTCCATTAAAAGCACAACCCTAATTTTACAGTATCTATTGTACGGATTTTTTGGTGCTTGTCACTGGCACTTGTGCCAGTGACAGAAGGAAAAATTCGATTTTTTTCAAAATTTTTTGCCTTTTAGGTGCAAAAAACCCCTTGACCGTACAGCCAAGGGGTTCAATTCCTCTTATTCGTCTTTTAAGGTGGTTACCATGAGCTTGTTTTCAATGGCGGTTGCAACCAGCGATTCTCTGCTTTCAAAGCCGCCCTTTTCCACCATATCATCCAGGTTCCAGCGAACGCCGTTTTTGGAGATACCCAGCTTGTCAGCGATTTCCTGATAGGTGAAGCCCTTTATATACAGGCGCAGGATGTCTAACTGCCGAGGCGAGAAGGCATCGGACATCGTACCCTCCATTTCAATGGCCGGAGCGATATCGGGGAAGACCTTTTCCCCTGCCAGGGTGCGCTTTACCACGCTCATCAGTTCCTCCGTGCCGTGATCCTTATACCACAGGCTGTCGGCGGCGCCCATTTTGGCTCGTTCCAACACCTGCGGATCAACAAGCGAGGTAGCCACAACGATTTTGATTTGCGGAAAAGCCTTTTTGATGCGCTCTGCGGCGGCAAGACCGGAATGCTTGTGCTGCGTCTGCACATCCATAAGGACGAGCTTTACGGTGGCGTCGCAATGCTTTTCCGCTTCAAAGGCGTCACGGAAAACGCCGACAAGATAAAACTCGCCGTCTGTCGCAAGACGATCGACAAAGTGCTTTTGGATGTATAAATCATCCTCTACAAGTATGGTGTTTATCATAGGCTGATCTCCTTTGCGGGAATCGTAATCAGAAGAGCAAAGCGCGGATTGTGCGAAATATGCATTTCGCCGTCGGAGCTTTCAATACTGCGGCGAAGTGTTGACAGGCCGCTGCCTTCCTTTATCGGCTTTGTGGGTACTTTGCCGTTGTTGGTTATGGTAACATCATAGTGTTCGCCCCGCTGGGCAATGTGGATATATACCTCATTCCCGTCTGCGTGCTTGATGCAGTTGGTCACGCACTCCTTGGCGGCGGCAACAGTCAGCTCCTCGGCTGCGGTATCACGGGGCAGGTAGCCGTCGATTTTTACAGTCACGCCAAGCTGCCGGGCGGTTCTTTTTACCTCGTCCATTGTGCTGACAGAGGTGACACGGTTGCTTGCCAGCATACCGATGGCATTTTGCAAAGCCTCAAGTTTTCTCTCGGTATCCTCGCCGCTGTCTATGATGTCACGGATGGTCAGGAGGCTTCGCCCGATAGTATCGTGAATATAGACCTTTAGGTCAAGGCTTTCCTTCTCCTTGACATCGTCCTCCATGCGAGCGTACATCTTCCTGAGCTTTCGATTGACTTCTGCCAGTTCTTTATTTATTTCCTCTTGCTTTTGGTAGCCGTTATACAGCTCGGTTACATTGTGTGCCGTTATCTGTTGCCAGCGGTCATCGCCGTCCACGGTGATATTTTGTGTGCGAAACTGCCAGACGGTCTTGTCGGGCAGGATGTAGCAATCATCCTTGACGGTTACGGATCTGTCCGGCACGCTCAGGGCATTTTCCATATCGCTTTTGATTTGCAGCTCGTGGCCGCAAAGGGCAAAGGACAGCCTGCGCATACGGTTGTTGCACAGGATGATCCTGCCGTTCGGGTCGGCAAAGCAGATGCCCATAGGCAGCTTATCCGTTGCTTCCTTAATTGAGAACGGCGAGAGCTCGTTCTTTTTACGGCGGTATTCCCGCGGCAGAGCAATGGCAAAGTGAACTGCCGCAAGGAAAATGGCAGCGGCAAATATCAGCCACGGTGCGCCCAGCAGAAACGCGTCCCCGATATTATCGGGATCTGCCTGGGAAACGGAGAACAGCAGCGGGATCATCACCGCCATCACCGCCAGGCTCAGCAGGCTGCGCACCGGCTTATTGCTGCGAAGAAGCTGATACATAAACAGCCCGATTTCAAGGACGATCTCCACAAGCATGATAAACGGCAGCATGGTCTGCCAAAATTCAGAAAGGGAAGAAAATGCACTCATTTCCTGTCACCTTCTTTCGCTTCAAATACAAGGCGCTGGTATTCCTCGTCATCCTCTTTTTCACAGCGGATACCGTCTCCGCTTACCAAAGCGGAAAGGTCGGCTTTGCAGCACACATTCAGTGACAAACGCAAGCCGTTTGCCTTTATGAGGCTCACTTGTATGCCTGTTAAATTCAAAATATCGGCTTCAATAACCGATTCATAAAAATCAAATACAGCGGTCGCCGTTTTGCTGGAGAGCATGGAAAGAGACTCGTCCACATAGAGTGAGCTGCGGACGCCCAACAGCTTCAGCGTTTGAAGGGACTCATTGAAGGCACGGTGGAGTTCCGTTGCCGCTATTTTAATATCTCGGTCGGTAAGGAGCGTCAGATGCTTGCGGCGTTTAATATAGCTGCACAGCACGGCAATCTCGGCAAGGAGCGTTTTGGCCCTGTCGGGATCGGTGCTTGAGATTCGGCGGTATTCCTTAGTGAGCTCCGCAATGCGGTCGATCTGCGTCTGCGTAGCGGAACGCAGGAGATCATACAGGCGGTTTTGCTCCTCCACCTTGCGGCGCTTGGCTTCACGCTTGTATTCATAACGGAGTATTTCGTTCCTGTCGGCAAGCTCGTCTGCAAGAAGCTCGGAGTTCTCCTTGATGTCACGCAAAGCCGACACATCCTCCGTCCATACGGCATAGCCGCCGTCAATGGGCATGGTGTGAACGGTCAAGCCGCCCATCGTGACCGGGCTTTGCTCGGCTTTTTTCATCGTTTCCTTTTTGATAGGCGCAGTGTTTACAGCTGCATACCGAACGGTAAAGTCCTTGTCGGTGATCTCTGCCGATGTGCCGGCAGAGGAGGCAAACAAGTCCACATAACGGCTGTTTGAATGTATATATCCGCAGGCGATGCAAAACTCAAAGGTCAGAATATACATCACACTTTGGAATGCGGCAATATCGCCGAACAAGTGGAGCAGCCAATCCACGCCCGCATAGTAAAGTGCGCTGTAAACAATCGCCAGCAGCATAGGAACAATGGGCAGAAAGTGGAGCCTTCCTTTTTCGCGGCATTTGAAAAACATAATAACGAGTGCGGTAAGGGCACACAGTACCTGCCAGCCTACACTAATGAAGTAGCCTACCGAGTAGCCGTTGTTTTTGTCCGTCCACACGGCGGCGTCCTTAGGAAAGGTAAATACGAATTGGTGCAGGTCGTTTGTGAGCACGAGCAGAAGCAATACGCCGGAGATGATCCACAGAATCGACATTCCCTTGGGGAATTTGTATTCGTCCGGCTTCCCCAGCGACATGGCAATCAGCAGCGCCAGCATAGGCACAAACAGCATGGGCAGATAGAACAGATACCACAGGTAACGGACGGCGTCCGGCTGCCAGAATATAAAATACTTCGCCGAACGGACTACCATCCAGATGATAAGAAGCACCGCAGTGACCGTCATAAATCTGCATACCTGCTTTTGCACGATCCGCTGGCGGACAGAAAGCCCCCAGGCGGCAAACAGGCCGATATAGATAAAGCTGCGCAGATAGGAAAACAGCATCGGGTAGAAGCTGCCCCTGCCTATAATTCGGAAGCAATATGCCAGTATCACGGCAAGCACAGCGATGCCGCTTATTATGATAGTATTCTTTTTCTGTTCAGTCATAAACAGCTCCCATTTCGCCTTCATTCGTTTTTACTTACCCTTGGGTATACCTTCTCAAATTAGATTATAGTATAAATCCGTCTGTTTCTCAACTGCTTCTTACGAGGCTTTGCATGAATCGTCACAGCCGTGATTAAACGCTGACCGCCGACAAGCGGTCTTTTTTATTCCTTTTCATAGATTACCTTGAGTGCTGCGTAAAGATTTCTGCCCTCGTCCTCCGTAAGCGTGATGCCCTTGCCGCATCGTTCGTGGTTCGGATGCCACTCTCGAATGACCAGCTTGGCGGTATTTCCGTTCCACGAAATGAAGTTGGCTTCCTTGGTGTAGCCCTTGCCGTTCTCTCCGAGGACGGCGAGGGGCTTGGTGATCGTGCTTGTAATGTCTTTCATTTTCATACCTCCGTAATTCAAGTATTGAAGAAGTTAAAAAGTCGGGATAGTAATGGAAGGGATTATCTTTCCCAGTCATTCCTGCCCTCTCCGGTTCCGTCTGTTCCTGCGCCTTAGCATTCTCCATATGCTTTCCCTTATCAAACTGCACATTCATAGCCAGATTTCATTCATCACATCTGTTAATTTCGTTGCAAGCGTGATACCCAGACTGTCCGTATCCTGCCACCCCAGACAAGTGGTTAAATCTCCCTGTGGGTCTGCATCAACAAGTAATACTTTCTTTCCCTGCATTGCAAGACCGATTCCGAGATTGACCGAAGTGGTGGTCTTTCCTACTCCGCCTTTCTGATTGCAGATGGCAATCGTTTTGCAGTTTGACACTTCTTGCGTCCTCCTTTCCTGAATATTCATAGCCATTGTAGAATGACTATGTACCTGACCGTTTCATTTCCTAAACGGTCGTGGCAACATTTGTTCTCAACACCCCTTGCCTAGCGTATCGCTCATGGGAAGCCACTAAGGAACAGACTGCTGATCTGTATCATAGGATTCTAACCTCTGCCGGGTACTCCGCCAGCTCCTTAGAGAAGTATCATTATCTTTCTGACTGTCATCGCCATGTCAGGAGCAACCTGACACTCATACCGGGAGTTCTCGCTGTTCTGCATCCACAAAAGTTATGGCGTACCCGATAAGGTGGCTATCATCAGAATTAACGTCTTAGTGACCTGTATATTCAGTTTTAAATTTCAAAGGAAGGCGTTCCATTTTTGTTGATTGGAATTACTCCCTTTACTTATTTGGAATTGCTCAGGCTTTTGACACCCTATTTTTTATAAATTTTTTTAATTATTTTTTTGAAAGAGATTTTAGAACAATAGATAAGTAGAAAAAGCTTCAAATCTTGTGTATAATTAAGAAATAAAGATAGAGACAAATCGAAATTTGTGGAGGATAACTATTGTGGATAAAGCAGTTATTTATATACATGGAAAAGGTGGTAATGCTGAAGAAGCTATTCATTACAAACCGCTCTTTAGTAATTGTGATGTGATTGGTCTCGACTATACTGCACAGTTTCCATGGGAAGCAAAAGAAGAATTTCCATTACTTTTTAATTCAATTTATAGAAACTACAAGACTGTTGAAGTAATTGCCAATAGCATTGGAGCGTATTTTGCTATCAATGCCTTATCAAATCAGCAAATAGAGAAAGCATATTTTATTTCGCCCGTTGTAGATATGGAAAGGCTTATTGCTGATATGATGATTTGGGCAAATGTTACAGAGGATGAACTCAAAGAGAAAAAAGAAATTCAGACAACCTTTGGAGAGACTCTTTCATGGGATTATCTTTGCTATGCAAGAGAAAATCCTATTATATGGGAAATCCCAACGCACATTTTGTATGGTGAAAAAGATAATCTTACCGCTTATGGAACGATATTTGAATTTGTACAGAGGACTAATTCAACACTTTCTATTATGAAAAATGGAGAGCATTGGTTTCATACGGATGAACAAATGAAATTTCTTGATGAATGGATAATAAAATCTTCCAAATAAATTCAAGTTTACAGAACTGAATCAAAAGAGCTCGAAGGAGCTCTTTTTCCTTTTTTATAATAGTATCATTATGGTATAATAGTGACATTAAAATCGGAAGTTGGAGGATACACGCATGAAAATTGTAATCATTAATGGAAGTGCCAGAAAAGGAAATACGCTGGCAGCAATCAATGCATTTATAAAAGGAGCGTCAGAAAAGAATAAAATTGAAATCATTGAACCCGACAAACTCAACATTGCACCATGCAAGGGATGTGGTGTCTGTCAATGCTCTAAGGGATGCGTCGATAAGGATGATACAAATTCTACCATTGATAAAATTGCTGCCGCAGATATGATTCTTTTCGCTACACCAGTTTATTGGTGGGGAATGTCAGCACAATTGAAACTTATCATTGATAAGTGCTACTGCCGTGGATTGCAGTTAAAAAACAAAAAAGTTGGCACAATTGTTGTAGGTGGTTCTCCCGTAGGCAGCATCCAGTATGAGCTGATTGATAAGCAGTTTGACTGTATGGCAAAATATCTTTCATGGGATATGCTTTTCAAAAAATCATATTACGCAACAGCCAGAGATGAACTTGAAAAAAATAAGGATTCCATGAACGAACTTGAGTGGATTGGAAAAAATTTATAAAGCACACACCAAATTCCAGTTTGTATGGATAATATTCCCATTAAAAAGACCGCTTGCACTTCGGTGTAGGCGGTCCTCTTATATTCTAGGCAATATGTCGTTAGATGAAAAAATTACGCTTCTTCTTAGCTGATACTACTTTACAGAGAACATCATCCACTGCGTCAGTATATCTGCCTTGTTCGATAAGTTCATTTTTCAGTCGAATAAGTGACTGAATGACTCTGCTCTGTTCATCGGCTGTTAGGTAAACATGGTATTTCTGTTCTCTCATAACATCAACCTCACACTTTCTTATTTTGGTTTTAATGATATATTAAAATAGAAAACATCTCAAACATGCAAAAAGGCTTCCACCCCAACGGGTAAAAGCCTTAATATAAAAATATTATTTTATCTGCAAACCGTTCGACACTATTTCATCTGTTGCAAATTTCTTTTTCAATGAAGGTGTTGCAAAAGTGTTGCAAAAGGCAACATCTTCTAAATGCATAGCCTGCAAACCCGCATAATTCCTGGGTTTTCTGACACCTCCAAACTAAGCGTCCCTATTCAAACTCGATCGTTCCGACCGGCTTTGGTGTCAGGTCGTAAAGAACGCGGTTCACGCCTTCCACTTCGTGAGTGATTCGCTCCGTGATATGCTCAAGCAGTTCGAACGGCACGTTTTCAACTGTCGCAGTCATCGCATCGACAGTATTTACCGCACGCAGTATCACAGGATATGCGAATGTTCTCGCTCCGTCCTTCACGCCCACCGACTTGAAATCAGGAACTGCTGTAAAGTACTGCCATACCTTGCCTTCGAGACCGTTCTTCGCAAACTCCTCTCTCAGGATAGCATCCGATTCACGGACCGCTTCAAGTCTGTCGCGAGTTATCGCGCCGAGGCATCTCACACCGAGACCAGGTCCCGGGAACGGCTGACGGAACACCATGTTGTCAGGAAGTCCGAGAGCTTTTCCAACGACACGCACCTCATCCTTGAACAGCAGCTTCACCGGCTCAACCAGCTCGAACTGCATATCCTCAGGCAGGCCTCCCACATTGTGATGAGCCTTTACACCGTCACTTTCCAGGATATCAGGATAGATCGTACCCTGAGCCAGGAACTCTATGCCCTCGAGCTTGCGCGCCTCTTCCTCGAACACACGAATAAACTCAGCACCTATGATCTTGCGCTTCTTCTCCGGCTCTGCCACTCCTGCGAGCTTGTCGAGAAACCTGTCGACAGCATCGACATAGATCAGGTTCGCATTCATCTGATTCCTGAACACCTCTACCACCTGCTCAGGCTCGCCCTTTCTGAGAAGTCCGTGATTCACATGCACGCATACGAGCTGCTGCCCTATCGCTTTTATCAGAAGCGCTGCGACTACTGAAGAGTCGACGCCTCCCGAAAGAGCCAGCAGTACTTTTTTATCGCCCACCTGCTCCTTTACCAGCTTTACCTGCTCCTCTATGAAAGCCTCAGCAAGTGCCGGCGTAGTGATACGTTCCATTGATTCAGGACGCTTGTTGTTATCCATATTTTCCTCCGTTCAAAATCTGCAGCTGTCATGCGATCCCGCATGGCAGCACGATATTACTGTTTTGTTTCATCGATCATTATTATGTTCGTCGTCATTCTGACAGAAATATTATACCGTTGCATCCGCTTCAGAGCAAGCCGTTTCTGTCCGGCGTTTCTCACGCACTGCAGCTGCCATGCGTTCCAGCCCTTCAGCCACCAGTGCCCGCGGCATTGCCAGATTTACACGTACAAAGCCTGCAGCATTGCTGACAAAAAGACGGTTGCCGCTTTCCACGAGAAGCCCCGCAGACTTTGCAAAGAACTTCGAAAGCTCTGATGTATCGATCCCGCAGCCGTTCATATCCACCCACAGCAGGTACGTCGCCTGCGACGCCTCACATACCGCCCCGGGGATGTTTTCTCTTATGTACTCCACCGCGAACTCGAAATTTGCATCAAGATAATCCTGCAGCTGATCGAGCCACTCACCGCCCTTTTCATACGCAGCCTGATATGCAGCCAGCGACAGCGGATTCACCGACTCGCCCAGCTTGTTTGCTCTAACGAACTTCCTCCTCAGCCCGGCATCCCGGATGATTATATTCGAAAACAGCATGCCTGCCAGATTGAACGTCTTGCTCGCCGCCATGCACGTGACCAGCCTGCTGTAGTCCGGCATTATCTTCCCCATCGGGATGTGCTGCTGTCCCTTTCGCGTCAGGTCGCAGTGTATCTCATCCGATATCACCCACAGCCCGTTTTTTTTGATGATACCGGCCACCTCGCGCGCTTCGCTTTCCGTCCACACCCTGCCCGTCGGATTGTGCGGATTGCACCATATCACCAGCTTTACCGCCGGATCCGCGGCCTTTGCAGCAAAATCGTCAAGATCCACGCGGAAATGCCCGCCATCGTTTATCAGATCCGAGCACACGAACTGCCTGCCGCTGTACCTGCACGCATGCTTGAAAAAACCATACGACGGTGTCATGAACAGCACCTTTTCATCAGGCTCTGTCAGCAGCTCCACCAGCTCGTAAAGCGCAGGGATCACACCCGGCGAAAAAACCAGCTCTTCTCTTGGAAAATCCCAGCCGTAGCGTTTCCTGCACCAGCCCGAGAACGCATCGTAATACCCGCTGTCGAACACGCTCGTATATCCGAAGATCCGTTTGTCTATCCTCTCCTGCAAAGCCTCACAGATCTCGGGTGCTACCGCGAACTCCATGTCGGCCACCCACATCCTGATGAGCTCGTCATCCGGCACCGGAAGCTCTATGTCAGGCTCGTCCGAAAACATGTAGGAACGAAATCCCTCGACATTTTCGGAATTCGTATTTTTCCTGTCTATTATTTCATCAAAATCATATCTCATTCGATCATCTCCCTGTCACAAGTCTGCCGTATGATTATAACATTCATAGAACACAATTCATAGGGCACAGTTTCCACAGCCCGCAGCAGACACGTAACGTTCGCATAACATAAATTTAACAATACTGAGGTGCACCCATAAAAGTAGAGTATCAAACCGCTTCAAAGACCCCGCTGCAGAAACAGCTGATACACAGACACCCGATGCGGACGGCACCGCAGGATCGGACTCATGCAGTTTTTCTTCTCGTGGGAGAAGGATCGTTATATCATGTAAAGTCTGCAGGTGCCTCACGGCGTTGCTCTCATGAGCAATGCCGGGCGTTTTGCTCACTGTATTTTCACGTTTATATAACACCTCTGCCTGTTATTTCTGTTCAAAAATTTCTGATACTCATCGCGTTGCATATATGTTACAATATAGATAGTATAATTATAATCAACAGGAAGGCGAATCATGATTTATTTAGATTATGCAGCTACATCCGGCAAGAAACCAGAGCCGGTCTATGCTGCTGTTAACGACGCACTTATGAATGCTTCCGGAAATCCGGGCCGTTCCGGCCACAAGCTGTCTCTTACAGCAGGCGGTATCGTAGCAGAGACAAGACTTCTGTGCAGCCGCTTTTTCCATGCGGAAAACCCGGAATCCATCATATTCTGCTTCAATGCGACCGATGCACTGAACCTGGCGATACATGGTTCAGTGGAGCCGGGAGATCATGTCATCACATCTTCTCTCGAACACAATTCAGTCGCAAGACCGCTCGAGCATCTCAAGGATGCAGGCGTTGAAGTGACAAAGGTACAAGCTGACATAGAGACCGGTGTCAATCCGGAGAATATCGCATCATCTATAAAAGAGAATACTCGTCTCGTAGTCATCAATCACATGTCAAATGTTACGGGCACGATAAACGATATCAAAGCGATAGGTGCGATCTGTCGTGAAAAGGGAGTTCCTTTCCTCGTAGATGCATCGCAGTCTGCAGGAGCTATGAAAATCGACGTCCAGAAAATGAACATAGATATGCTTGCTTTTCCGGGGCACAAATGTCTGTACGGGCCGCAGGGCACCGGCGGACTTTACATAAAACCCGGTCTGGATATCAGACCTCTCAAAGAGGGCGGCACGGGAAGCAAATCAGAGATGCTCCATCAGCCTGAAGACAGACCTGACAAATATGAAAGCGGCACGCTCAACGTCCCTGGCATCGCAGGTCTTGGCGAAGGAATAAGATTCATCATGAAAGAAGGCATCGAAAAGATAAACGCACGCGACAGAGAGCTTACGGATATGCTGATCGCAGGACTTTCCGAGCTTCCTGGAGTCCACATACACAGCCCGCTCGAGCATGACCGCGGACCGGTAGTTTCCATAACGATAGACGGATACGAACCTCAGGATATCTCCATATATCTCGATCAGGTATTCGATATCGCCACACGAAGCGGTCTTCACTGCTCCCCTTATGCGCACGAGTCTATCGGCACGCTGCATTCAGGCGGCACCGTCCGCATAAGTCCGGGATATTTCACGACCGAAGACGAGATAAACGCCTGCATAGAGAGCATCGGTATAATAAGCAGAGGTGAATTGTAATATGGAAAAAAGCACTGTATCACGTTATGTACGACAGGAGATCTTCGCGGGAATAGGTCCTGACGGCCAGGAAAAAATAAAGAAAGGCCGCGTTGCCATCATCGAAATGAGCTCCATAGGCGGCGCAGTCGCAAACAGCCTGGTAAGAGCCGGTGTCGGATATGTGCGTCTCATCGACGGAGACTATATCGAACTCGCCGAGCTGCAGAGGCAGACCATCTTTACTGAAAAAGATGCAAAGGAAGAAACTCCTAAAGTCGTTGCCGCATATGAATATCTGAAGACAGTGAATTCCGAAGTCGAGATAAACCCTGTCATCTCGGATGTCAACAGCGGTACGATAGATAATCTGATCGAAGACGTGGATCTAGTCATCGATGCGACAGACAGCATGGAAGTGCGCCTGCTGCTCAATGAAGCATGCTATCATCTGAAGAAGCCGTGGATATACGGCGGCACACTGGCCTCATCAGGAATGACGATGAATGTCCTGCCTGGTGAAGACAGACCGTGTCTCAAATGCTTCCTCGGAGAAGAACAGTATGCGCCCGGCGAACAGCCGACATGCGCTACAGTAGGCATACTCAACCCCGCTGCCAGCATAGTCGCTGCGCTGCAGTCCGCTGAAGCGCTCAAGATACTCAGCGGCTCGGATGCAGTCAGAGAAGAACTCGTTACATTCGATGTCTGGGAGAATTATTTCGACTATGTTCCCGTAGAAAAGGATGTGGAATGCCCTGTCTGCGGTAAAAAGGACTATGCGTTCTACGGCAAGATCACAGGCTCTCAGACTGCTGCGATGTGCGGCAAGGATTCCGTCCAGGTCATCCCTACGAAGGAAGGCGAGATCAGCTTTGAAAAATATGCCGAAAAGCTCAAATCGCAGGGTACTGTGAAATACACTAAGTACACTCTGGATTTCAGCGACGGCAATATCGAGATCAAACTTTTCAAAAACGGCAGAGCTATAATCAAGCATGTAAGCGACGAAAAAAAAGCAAAAGCTGTTTATGCTGAATATATAGGATTATAATGCAAAGGAGGTGCTGCAATGAAGATCATACTCAACCAGAAAGAGACCGAAGTCGACGAAGGTACAAGCGTTTCTGACCTGATGAAAGCTCAGACCATGAGCCGTGCAATGGTAAAAATAAACGACGTGAGGATACGACCTGCAGACTACGAAGCTACCGTAGTGCAGGAAGGCGACAAGGTGACGCTGCGCCGTGTAGTTGCAGGCGGCTGATCTCATACTGCATGATCAGCAAAGTTACCGCAAACTAATATTGTGATCATAATAGGGTAGAGTGAGTATACTCACCCTCCCATTGCACCGTACGTACGGTTCTCGTATACGGCGCTACATCAATATAGAATCAAATATTGCTC